>DUUN01000004.1 GCA_012841535.1 Gallicola sp.
TGAATATATGACTCTATATCCATAATAACCCAAATAGGCTGTTACTATTAAGGACAGTGCTCCAATTATTAAATTGTAATATGAAATAATAATAGAAAATATTACTAATACAACATAAATAATTATAATATCCCTTATATTAAAATATTTAAACTTTTTCATTTTCTATCCTTTTAAACCTTTTTCTAAAGTTAACAAACATATCCAGTATACCTATAATGATATATAGTATATCCCCTTTAAAAATTCTAAAAGTTATAAGTATTATTGGAATCATAATTCTTATAAATTTATTTACCTTGCCTATGAAATAATAATCTACAAGTGAAATACCTGAAACTATAAAAACAAAGTTAAATACTAAAAATACATTTTGAATTATTATATTATAGTAAGGTACTTTAAAATAATAGCATAAACCTAAAGCTATACTAATTAAAACTATAGGAATTATCATTACTCCACTTACCCTAATGTTAATAAATCTAAATTTTTGTTGTATTTTAACTCCTCTTTTTCTTAATCCACTTAATGAATATAGAAGGGAAGCATACTCAATTATTAACACTACTATTATTATAATAGATGGTAGTAATGCCTTTATAAGCTTAAATGAGTTTTGCATCATTTCTATAATTTCTTCACTACTACCTAAGTTTGGTACATTTGCTAAACTTGGCACCATTTCTATTAACTCTGGTATACTTGCAATAAATTCATCTAATTTATTAAAAGTCATAAGAACTAAATCTGTATCTAGTGCAAATTTAAAGTTCATATAGCTGACTACAGATATAAAAATAAAGGCAAAGAAATTCACCATTATTATTTTATTAAAACTGTAATTGTCCTTTATCATTTTGCTCATAATTACTACCATTGGTAGTAAAAACAAGAGTAATAAACTAGCTACCATTGTTCCACCTGTAAGAAGAACTATAGCTATAGTTATTGAAAATGAAATTATACCATATTTCATACCATTTTTTACCGACAAAATAATAGATGGAGCCGGCAATATAAATATAATAAATGGTACTATTGATGACAAGAAATAAAATATATATGACATAAAAACAGTATTTATTAATTCTAGGTTTTTAATATTCTTATTTTCAGACTCTATATTTAACACCTCCGTAAATAATATTATTATACCATATGCTATTATATCCTATCAAAAAAAGAGCCTATTATTTAGGCTCCCATGATAAAATTGCTTCAAATTCAAACTTTTCCTTAGGTTTTAAATTATATGGATTTTTATTGTAACTCTTAAGAAAACTTGGACCATTATAAGTTGGTTCTACACAAATATAATCATCCTTAAAATCTGACCATACAACAAATGTATTAATATTTTTACCAGTATATTTAAATTTATATTTTTTTGTTTCAAAATTAAGTTCATTTCCCTCTAAGTAAACAGAATTTTCTAATTCTTCATTATTAAAAGTATTTCCCTCAACTTTAACATAACTATTTTCACTTTTGAAATATGGATGAAATCCCGGTGCAATTAGTAAATCTTTTTTATCTCTATTAATAAAAGTTAGACTCATTCTAAGTGTATTTTCTTTAATTTCATATTCTAAATAGGAATCTAAGTTAGAGTAGTCCTCTAATCCTCTAAGAAATAAAGCAATATAATTTTCTTTTTTATCTAATAAGTCCCAATTAAAATCTCTTCCATAACCATGGTTATTCAATTTACCTAAACTATCGATTCCAAAATTCGGCATACAGGAGTGTATTCCCCCTCTTACTTTTGAACTTCCATCTTTTAATTTTATTTCTTTCATAGGATATAGAATATCTACTTTTGAATCTTTAAGACTTTCAACGACACCTCCCTCACTGTTAACATACATTTGTAAATTATCTATCTCTGAATAAAAATTCATCTTTCCTCCATTTATCTTTTTCCTTAACTAACCTAGCTATGAATTATACATTTGCTCCACTTTAGTGTAACTATTATCTATTAACGAATCTGTTACATATTCTCTTAGTTCAATTGTAGTAACAACATTTCTGTTATTTCCTTCAA
>DUUN01000252.1 GCA_012841535.1 Gallicola sp.
AATGTTACTGTAAAATATTTAAGCTGGATATTCTTTGTTTCTCCAAATTCTTCTGCAAATTTGAGGGATTCTTCTATGTCAATAGCTTCTGTTAATCCTCCATCAAGATAATTAAAGCACTTTTCGATATCTTTTAACTTATCAACAACCTTATAATATGTCGGTCTATAACTACCACACCAATCAGCATAAGCCGACAATGAAATAATAACTTTTTTGTTAATTATCCATGCTTTGTTAGTTTTCCATCCGTTGTAATAGTGAATATTACTTGATGTTTCGTTATAGTAATGATGTTTATGACTTAATTCATCAAATAAGCTTATTATTGTTTCTTCAATACCTTTTACTACATTTTTACTCATTTCGATTTTTAGCTCCATGATGTTATATAAAGAAAAATCATAGTCACTTAATTCGCTGACCTTATTATAGTATTCCTGTCTTAGATTATTAGTTAATTTACCTATAAATTTTTCATTATTAAACAACGCTTTCCAATATTTTCGTCTAACATCTTTTATATAATTATTTATAGATAAATTATTTGAATATGAATATCTGTTGCTAGATAAATCTAATTTTAAAATAGGATCGCCTTTCTGACCATCTTTTGTAAACTCTGTTAATATAAAAGGACTCATAGCATAATATTCTTTTATTAATTTTACCCCCGCTTCAACTTCCAATTTATATTGATTTACGATTGCCTTAAAAAAATCATTTTCAACAATAGATGTTTGATCTTGTTCTATATATTCCCTTTGTTCTTGTGCTTTACGTAAACCATCCAATATAAATGAATTTCTTTTCTGTTCAGGTAATTTAACCTTAATTAATGCAATTTCTACTAATGTTTTACGTTCTGCATCTGTAAAAGCGTCTTGTATATATTCTATAGTTGCATTATATTCTTTTAGCTTTCTGTTTATTAATTTTCTATCATTACTAAAATCATTCTTTAAAGTTTCAGCATTTAATAAGCATATGATAGCCCCTCCGTTCCGTTCTTGCATTTCTAATGCTTTTAATAAGTGCTTGCTGCCGTTAGAAAATGGAGGATTCATAATAATCAAATCGTATTCTTTCATGGTGTCGTATGTTAAAAAATCATCGTGTACTACCCTATAACCTTTACCTTTTAAAATGTGCTGTAGGTTTTTGTCAATTTCAATGCAATCAATGTCAAATTTATAATTAGAATATTTATATATCTTTTCTTTTTCTTTTAATTTATCAACAATATTTCCTTTACCTGCTGACGGCTCTAATATACTATTGATTAAATCATAATTTAAACCGTCTATCATTTTGTTAATAATTTTTTCAGGTGTCGGATAAAAATCTTTATTGTATGTAAACATGTTTCAACCTCTTTTCTATTTTTATTGCCTTTTTGAGTGGAAGGCTAACCACTTTGTAATATTTCTGTTGGATCATATTTAAAGATAAAGCTATTTGTAAAGGTAGAATAAAAGCCTTTAAGTGTTGCAAATTTACGCTTTAATTCTGCAAATTCATCCTTTGATAAGCTATTTTTAATTTTAACTAACCAAATATTCTCATTTGTTTTGGTATGTTTGCTTTGTTCAATTTCAAAATCAAAAGATTTTTCCTTTGGTTGTTCTTCTGTTTGCTGTTCCTGTTCTTCTGATTGTTTTATTTCATTGCTATTATTAATTAATAGATTCGTTGGATTATCTTTAAATATAAAGCCGTGTTTAAATTTAGAATA
>DUUN01000813.1 GCA_012841535.1 Gallicola sp.
AAATTTAATATTAAAAAAACACATTTCCAAAGTTGACTTGCCTTTCCTTAGAAATGTGTTTTTCTTATTTTATAGTATTAGATATAGTCAAATCTTGCAGTAAAGAATCTTAGTTGTTTAGGCTCATAAACAAATTTTAAGCCTCTTATATCTTCCTTATGATTGTATAATTTAATTACCGCATCTGCTACAACATCCATGTGCTTATAGGTATAAACCCTTCTTGGAATAGTAAGTCTTACAGTTTCAAGTTTTGGTTTATGGTTCTCGCCGGTTTTAATGTCCCTACCAGCAGAAACAATTCCTCTTTCCATAGACCTTACACCGGATTCTAAAAATAATTCATTTGCTAAAGCTTGTGCCGGAAACTGTTCTTGGCTTAAATGAGGACAGAATCTTCTAGCATCTAAAAATACTGCATGACCACCTACTGGCTCTACAATAGGAACACCTGCTTCTTTTAGTCTTTCCCCTAAATATCTTACTTGTAAAACCCTGTATCTTATATATTCATATTGCATAGATTCCTTTAGTCCTATTGCTAAAGCTTCCATGTCCCTACCAGCCATTCCACCATATGATGGCATTCCTTCATAAACTACTACTAATTCTTTTGCAGCCATAAATAAGTCTTCATCGTTTAAAGCTAAGAAACCACCGATGTTTACAATACCGTCCTTCTTACCACTCATTGTAGCTCCATCTGAATAGCTAAACATTTCATAAACGATTTCCTTTATGGTTTTGTCTGCATAGCCTTCTTCTCTTTCTTTTATAAAATATGCATTTTCTGCAAATCTTGTTGCGTCAAAAAACACCTTTATTCCATGTTTATGACAAAGTTCAGATACTTCTCTCATGTTTTTCATTGACACCGGTTGTCCACCAGCTAGATTTACAGTAACAGCTAAACAAACATAAGCTATATTTTCAGCACCTTTTTCATCAATTAACTTTTCTAGTTTATTTATATCTATATCCCCTTTAAAAGGAATATCCACTGTAGCATCATGGGCTTCATCTCTAATAATATCGACAAATATTCCACCATTATGTTCTTGATGGTATCTTGTTGTAGTAAAGTACATATTTCCTGGAACATATTGTCCCGGTTTAATTGCTATAGATGATAATATATTTTCAGCACCTCTACCTTGATGAGTTGGAATAATATGCTTTACTCCTAGAAGTTCTTTTACAGTTTCTTCCAGATGTTCAAAGTTTCTACTTCCAGCATAGGCTTCGTCACCTAACATCATACCTGCCCATTGCCTATCACTCATAGCATTTGTTCCACTATCTGTAAGTAAGTCAATGTAAACATCTTTTGATGGTATTAAAAATGTATTATAACCTGCTTCCTTTGCAACTCTTTCTCTTTCTTCTCTGTCAACAACTGCCACTGGTTCAACCATTTTTATTTTAAACGGTTCTGCTGGGTATTTTGAATAGTCCATTTAATGCCTCCTATGTAGTTTTGTTTTTTACAATGCATTATGCATTATTTCTATGCCTTTATAATATCATAAATTTCTAAATAATCAATAGTATTTTAAATTTATAATTAATTGATTTGAATTTTCTCTAATGCTATAATTCTATATAATAAAGAAGTGGAGTAGATATGATTAATAAACTTAGCCTAAATGAACAAATATATGAAGCAATTAGAAAAGATATTTTTACAAATAAAATAAAAAATGGTTCTATTCTTGTAAATAAGGATTTACAAGAGCGTTTTGACGTAAGTTCCAGTCCAATAAGAGATGCTATTAACCGCTTAGAACAGGATGGTTTAATTTGTAAAATTACCCGTGCTGGTGCTGAAGTAATAACTTTAGACTACGATAAAACAAAGGAAATTAATGAACTTATGCAAATTATAACATCTGGATCTATAACTTTAGCTATAAAAAGTGAGAATAAAAAAGAACTAGATAAAAAATTAATAGACCTATTAAAAATTCAAAAAGAATACTTAAATACAGATAAGTATTTTTATTATGACTATTGTTTTCATAAACTATTTTTCGAGTATTCTAATAATGAGTTCTTAATTAAAATCTATAACCAGTACAATGTATTATTTGAAATGGCTGTACGGTCCTTAGATACACTTTATAACAATGAGTCTAAAACCATTCACAGACAACAGTCCTTTGAATGTCATGAAAAAATTACAGAGAGTTTTATAAATAATAATTTAGAGGAAACTTTAGAATCAATAAAAGAACACTATAATCATGCAGATGAAATATTTGAAAAATACTATTAATTTATAAGGAGACAAAATGGACAACACAATATCGGCTTTAGACTTAGAACTGCTAATGGAAAAAGAAAATATAAATATAATTGATGTAAGAGATGAAAATGAATTTAAAAGAGGGCATATAAAAAATTCAATTAATATTCCCTTAAAAAATATTGAAGAAAAATGTATAGATTTTAAGGAAGATGAAACTTACTATATTATATGTAAAAGTGGTATGAGATCCAGTAGGGCCTGTCAATTCCTTTGTAATTCAAAGAATTTTAAAGCAATTAATTTAGATGGTGGAATTATGTCCTGGAAAGGTGAATTAGTTACAGACTAATAGATAATTTAATTTAAAAATACCGGAGTATTTCTCCGGTATTTTCATGTATTTACGGCTATGTGAAATCTTCTCTGTAAATTAGATTTTTCTACAATAAGATAGTTTCCTTTTAAGGCTGAAAATCAGTTTTTTTGATTTTTAGTCTTACTTGTTTTATAATACCTATTTGATTACATGTCAAGGGCACCTGCGAATGCAGGTGTTAATTTTACCCTTGATTTGTAATCTAAATAGGTGTTAATTCATCCTATCCTGATACATAATCACGAAGAGAACGATAAGGATACTTTGAACCTATACTCACTCGCTTTTGATTATAGCATGTAGTTTTATATTCCCTAACTACTTCTGCTTTTGATGAGAGCAATGATCCTCCAACCCCTAACGCTAGAGCAACTACTTCCTTAACTCCTGCCGGGGGTAATCCTAACAATACCGATATAGCAGATAAAGCCATTCCTACCTTAACCTTTGTTGAAGTAACTTTATATGCTCCAAAGGTTCTAATAAAATATAAATATCCTGTTCTTTTATTATAGGTACCTTTTGCAAGATATTGACTGGCAATTGTGCCTCCATATTTTGCCTGTGCTTTTTTTATAGCCTTATTACTTTCACTACCCCTGGGAGATATATCGTCTTCATCAATAATTTCAAAGTCTACTAGAGGTGTTGATATACTTTCTATACTAGATTTATTTATAGTATTATAAATATCGTTAACTAAATCTTCTACATTTTCATCTCTGGAGATCTCGTTTATTTCTAAGTTTCCTACTTCAATTCCACTATTTTTATTAGAGTTTTGGACGCTGCTTCTAATATTTATAATAGAATCTTCATCTTCTTTATTTAATACATATTCAATTAAATTTCCATTTTCATTAGAGTAAGCTTCTATTACTTTACCATCCTTTATAGCAAAAGATTGGATAGTATCATCAGTTTGCTTATAGACATAGGTGATGTCATTAATTTTACTTACCTCATAGAAGTTTTATTTTCTTGAAATGAATCTTCTTTGTTTCTGAACGATAGATGATAGAATCATTGCTTGCTTTAGAAACATTTGAAATAGGTAATGATGACAGAATCATTGTTGCTACCAGTATTTTTGATAAATATTTCTTCATAATAAATTAACCCTCCTATAAATCTAAACTTCTTTTCAAAACCCCAACATGATATATAATAAAGTAAGTGGCCATTATTAGAAGAAGTATGCTATCAAAACGATTAGACAGCTTCGTTGCAGAATAAATAAAATGTATTCCTATTAAAATGCCTAAAACAGAGCCTATTATACCCATAATCTTTTTCATAACAAATCTCCCCCTTATAATATTTTCGAACCTTGCGCCTGGTCTTATAAACTAATACAAATTAGAAATCCATTTTGTTACAAAAATATAAATTATTTTCAAACTACACGATATCTTTACATTTTATATAAATTAATGATCAATTAAATAAAATGTAAATTCATTTGATATATAATTAATCATAAGTAAATCTTTAGGAGGAAGTATATGTTTGTATTAATGGCTATTGCCGAAGAAGCTGGAATTGATATTGGTATGGCAACCCTTTTTTAGACAATTTCATGTCAAACACTTCATTGAATTTCTTAATGACTATAAAATATTTCCAAGAACTAGTCTATGGTAAAGGCGTTGCCCAAATTAAAAGACATAATTTGCCATAGCCTAAACCTTGAAAATATTCTTATCTATTTATAGAAATTCAACTTGTCATATGTAATTTTCTGTATTCTATAGGACTTAGATATC
>DUUN01000030.1 GCA_012841535.1 Gallicola sp.
ATCGAGGTGTCAAAGCCGCCCAAGGCGAATGGGTGAAATTTATTGCCGGGGATGATACATTAATAGGTCATTGTATTTCTGATAATATCAAATTCATACTTAATAATCGAAATGTAAAAGTTATTTATTCTAATATGCTTATCAAGAAAAAGAATAATGAGAAAAGAATTATATATCCTCCAGAGGAATTAATTTCCTCAAATCATATTATTCAATATAAGAGATTATTAAAAGACAATTGGATAAATGCACCAACAGTCTTTTTAAATAAGAAAACATTAATTGAAGCAAATGGGTTTAATGAAAAATATTCAATGATTGAAGATTATCCATTGTGGATAAAATTATTTAATCTCAATATTAAATGGGGTTATTTAAATGAAGTCACAGTAATTTATAGAGAACACCCAGATTCACTAACAAATAATATGATAGGAAGAAATAGAAAACGTTACCTCATCTCATATCTTCAAGTATACAGAGATATAATTTATCCAGAATTGTTGCGAAATCACTTATTTATTTCTTTCATTAATTTTAAGATTGAGCATTATGTATTAAAAAAATATTTAATTAAAAATAAAAATTTAAAGTATCTTCTCCATTTTAAACCATCAAATATTTTAAAATATGCAAGAAATTTTAAAAAGAAAAAAAGTGGCAATTCTCTATATCTGCACTGGTAAATATAGCATTTTTTGGAAAGAATTTTTCGATAGCGCAGAGAAACTATTTCTACAAAATTTATATAAACATTACTTTGTTTTTACTGATGATGAATCTTTAAAAAAAGAGTATCAAAACTACAACAACATATCATTTATTCATCAGAAACATCTTGGTTGGCCATATGACACTTTAAAGCGATTTCATATGTTTTCAATGATAATAAATGATTTAGAAATGTTTGATTATATATTTTTTATAAATGCAAATACTGAAATTTTGCAAAAAATTGGAGAAGAAATTTTGCCAAATTATAGCGAAGAAATAGTAGCATGTCAACATCCTGGATATTTTGATAAAAAAAGAAACAAATTTCCTTATGAAAAAAATAAAAGATCAAAAGCATATATTGGTAAAAATTCAGGTACTCACTATTTTGCAGGCGGTTTTAACGGCGGGACTAATATATCATATATTAAACTGATTACCACATTAAAAAAATATATAGATGAAGATTTAGCAAAGAATATTATTGCAACATGGCATGATGAATCATATATTAATAAGTATTTAGCTAATTATAGCTATATAAAAATTATAGATCCAGGCTATTTATACCCTGAGGGATGGGATCTTCCATTTGAAAAAAAAATAGTTGTTAAAAATAAAGAAAATTACGGTGGGCATAATTTATTAAGAGACATATCTAATAAAAAATCAAAATATTATAATATAAATTTATTATGGGAGTTTTTAAGAAAGTTATTGCGACAATAATACTTTATTTGCAACTTATGTCAATTAATTTTACTTTTCTCCCATTTAGTATTCGGAGTATTTTTTCACTATTGACTGTACCTCTCATTCTTAAAGATGATCAAATCAGGCAATTGCTTAAAACTCGGACAATATCGTTAAGTTTTAATTTTCTTTTTGTTTGGGGGCTAATATCATTTATATCAATTCTCGCAAATGGGACGAAGGATCTTTATTTTATTTCCGTAATTATTAGCCAACTTAATATTTTACTATCATCAATTTTTATAATCTATATATTATATTTCAAATTTAAGTTCAATTCATCTGATTTAATAAATCTGATAATTTTTGTTATTTTTTTATTTAACCTATCTGCAATTATATTATATAAATTTCCCTCCATTAAGGATTTGCTTTTTTCCATGACTGTTCGAGGCACACCATATGAAGCAGAGTTTATAGCTAATGCCGCATTTAGATTCGTAGGATTCGGCCCCCATTTTTTTGGTGCAGGTGTAATTAATGGTTTAGGATTAATTTTAATATCATTCATATTAAAAAACAAAAATGTAAATTTAGTTGC
>DUUN01000529.1 GCA_012841535.1 Gallicola sp.
AGTTTAGTTTGCATGATCACCTCTTTAGATAAGAATGTAAAATAAAAAAATTATTTAGGATTGGTGTATAATTTTGATAATGTAGAATTGTAGAATCAAAGTTGAGTAAATCTAGGCAAATAAAAGTACAATAAATAGTCCGCACCTCCAAACGAGTACTCTTATATTGACATTTATTAAAGAACATAAAGTACAAGAAAATGGTATCAATTCACTTTCATCGTTTAAATAAATAACATGCCCGTCGTACACAAAAAAAGATAGCAAACTGTAGCTATCTCCTTTAAATATAATTAATCACTTAACAAATGGTATTTGAATCTCTGTCAAATAATTGTCTTCATTTCCCTCATCCCAACAACCGTGGATATATACTTCACGAATTGGACCGGATATTGAATAACCTTTTTCTTTTACATAATTTACCGCATACGCATAAGCTTCTTGCAAATTTTCATATTTGCCTTTATGGATAATTGATAATGCCCTAATCTCAGGGTCTTGTCTAAACTTAATAGTTTCATTTTCAACACCGAAAGATTCAACTTCTTCAACATATTCTAATTCAACATCTCTTTCTTTATATTCTTTTGCAGTATATGTTACATAACAATAATTCTTGCATTTTAATGTTGGGTTTAATCTCCCACATTCTTCTCCTGCAGAAAGAACAAAATTAAATAAATCTTGCATTGAATCAATTACACCGTGTTTATAATAAACACTTTTTGAAGGTACTACTATTTCTTTTGCTTCGAATTTTTCCATAAACTCACCTTTCTTTGCTTTCAAAATATATTTTTTTATCAAAGAGATTTGTGTTATTTTTTTATTTAGTTCTTTTTCTAAATTCATTCTTTGCTTTTCTAATACTTCTTGTAGATTATTGTTATTTTTTAAAGTTTCCTTAATATCTAATAAAGGAACATCTAATTTACGTAATTCCACAATTTTAAGCAATTCATTAAGTTGATCAATTTGATAATATCGATAACCATTATCGTCGACAAATACTGGTCTCAATAATCCAATCTCATCATAATATCTTAATGTCTTGACAGTTGTTTTAGCTAAGCAAGAAAATTCTCCTATTTTTAACATCTTATCACCTCTTTGCACAATTCATTATATTTGCTCCAGTAAGGGGAGAGTCAAGCACTATTTTATTTTTTCGTCGTATTATAAATAATCCAACAAATACTTCAAACAAAAAAATCCTTGATTCATTCGTTAACTCTTCTTTCAAGTTCCGCTTTCAGCAAAAATGTTAAAACAAGGTTTTTACTATAAATCGGTTTATATTTAGTATCATCATTAGAACACCCATCGCAGAGGTACGACGCTAAACTCGAACTTTCCATAACTTTGAGTCGCTTGGGAGCATTCTAGACTGCTCGAATAAATTTTACTATAACAGTCTTAAAAAGTCTATTATTTAAACCGTGATTCCCTTGCCATTCACAAACTTGAATGTGAAGGTTTTTTTGGTAGAATAAAAAATAAATTTTACTATGGAAGAGATTGGACTAACGTAAGTATTAATAATTTTATTATACTTCTTAATAAATATTTAACTTGGTATAATAATTCTAGAGGAAAAAGAAGTTTAAACGGACTTACTCCAAATGAATATAGGAGTTTATATTACAAATAGAAAGTCCAATAAATAGTCCGCACCTCATTTATATACATCTTATAGTATCATTTATAACATTTACAGATAGGAAAACAATATACTTTTGTGGTTATTAGATATGCAAAACCAAGTAAATATGATTAAA
>DUUN01000108.1 GCA_012841535.1 Gallicola sp.
ACCCTGAAGAAGGTGCTGTAGTTGCACCAGGATCTACAATAACAATAGTAGTTTCTAAAGGTCCAAAACCGGATAATCCAAAGATGCCAGATGTAACAGACCTTACAGTCGACAGAGCAACTAGCATATTAAATGATCTAGGTTTAGTAGTTAGTTATAATAAAGTTTATAGTGATGAAGTTAAAGCAGATAGGGTAATTAGTCAAAGTATAAATACTAATACAGAAGTTGAACAGGGACAAAAGGTTGTTTTAACCATTAGTCTTGGGCCTGAGGAAAAACCTACAGAACCAGAAGAAGACAATTCAACAACAGATGCAACTTTTTCAATAAACACTTCCGATATTAAAGAGGGAGCCTTTGATGTTAGAATAACTAGCAAAGATGGAAATACTATTTATAGAAAAAGACATAATACCAATGAGGGAAAAACCATAGATATAAATGTTTCTAATGTTCCTACCGGAAAATATGATATTTATATAGCCGGTGAATACTATGATACGGTGAATGTTTAATAATGAATAAAATCATTAAGTCACATAGAGGAATTTATTATGTGGAAAATAATAATGAAATAGTGCTATCTAAGGCAAGGGGAGTTTTTAGAAATCAAAACATTAAACCAGTAGTAGGTGATAATGTAAAATTGTCTATTAATAATGATGGTACAGGCTATATAGACGAAGTATTTGAAAGAAAAAATCAATTACTTCGTCCACCTATTGCAAATGTTGATCAAGTAATAGTTGTTATGAGTATATTATCACCTGATATAAATTTAAATTTATTAGATAGATACTTGCTTATGCTAGAAAAATCAAAAGTAGACATTAAGATAATATTTAATAAAATTGATTTATTGAAAAATGATGATTTGAATTATATTTTCGATATATATAGAAATATTGGTTATGAGATTTTTTTAAACTCCAACAATGAAACAAAAAATATAGAAACATTAAAAAAAATATTTAATAATAAAATTACTGCAGTAGCAGGACCTTCTGGAGTTGGTAAGTCTACAACATTAAATAATGTTTTCGAGGATTTAGACCTAGACACTGGACTTGTTAGTAAAAAAACCCAAAGAGGTAAACATACTACAAGAACTGTTAAAATGCTTAAAATAAATGAAAATACCTATATAATAGATACTCCAGGCTTTAGTTCTTTAGATTTAAGTTTTATAGAAGATAGAGCAGAAATTAGAGATAATTTTATAGAATTTAAGAAGTTTTCAGCTAATTGTAAATTTCATAATTGCTTTCATATAAATGAACCATCTTGTGCTGTGAAGGAAGCAGTAAAAGTCGGAGACATTTCTGAGTATAGGTATAATAATTATAAATTGATTTTAGAAGAATATGATAATATAAGGAGATATTAATGGCGTTTTTATCACCATCGTTGTTAGCAGCAGATTTTTATAATTTAGAAAAACAAATTAAGGTTTTAGAAGAAAATAATGTTAAATATCTACATTTAGATGTAATGGATGGAAATTTTGTTCCAAATATTTCCTATGGACCAGGAATTATAAAATGTTTAAGGGAAAAAACAGACCTTATTTTTGATGTTCATTTGATGATTGAAAAACCTGAAGATTATATTGAAGATTTTGTAAAAGCAGGTGCAGACATTATTACCATACATCAGGAAGCTACTAAACATCCATTAAGGGTTTTACAACAAATAAAAGAGTATGGAGTAAAGGCTGGAATTTCTTTAAATCCTGGTACATCCTTGTCAGTTTTGGATTATTTATGGGATGAACTTGACTTAATTTTAGTAATGACTGTTAATCCTGGATTTGGTGGACAGAGTTTTATACCAAGTAGCATAAATAAAATAAAAGAAACTAAAAGGTTGATTAATAAGTATAAAAATGATATATTGTTAGAGATTGATGGAGGAGTTAAAACAAGTAATTTAGATTCCCTTTTAGATTTAGGAATAGACATATTTGTTTCAGGCTCTGACATTTTCAATAAAGATTTAAATCTTATGAAGGAAAAAATTGAATATTATTTAGAAAGAATCTAATTTATCACTAGGGGAGCTTAAGCTGAGAATGTTATACATGACCCTTTTACCTGATCTAGATAATACTAGCGTAGGGAAGTGAATTTTATAATATTATTTATTTGTATTATATTTAATTAA
>DUUN01000072.1 GCA_012841535.1 Gallicola sp.
ATTTGGTGATTTTTATAAGCTTTTGTTTCTTCGATTAATGGATTTTCTTCAAAGCTTGAAGAAGGAATCGAAGTGTCTGTATTATCTGAGATAGCTGCTGTGCGATCTAAAACAAAAATAACGTCTGGATTTTTTTGTATTAAATATTCATAAGAAATTTCCATCCCATGTTTTGAAGCTTCAATGGAATCATCCGCAGGTTCAAATCCAAAGTCCTCATAAACATGATTAAATCTCGAATCCTTGCCAAACACAGATAAAGATCCTTCGTTATACATCAGCATTAAAGCTGTCAGTTCAGATTTTTCAGCCGTTTGTGCTAATTTATTTTTCTCGTTTTCTATTTCATCTAAAATAATCTGTGCTTCTTTTTCTTTCTCAAATATTTTCGATAATTCTAAAAAGTTATAAGTTATAGATTCAAAAGTAGAAGTTTTTGTTAGTGAAAAATCTAAAGTAGGAATAAATTTTACTAATTCTTCGAAGCTCGAAGCAGATCGTGTAGCTACTATTGCTAACTCTGGTTCAGTGGCCATCGCAACTTCTAAATCTATTTCGTGTAAGGTGCCTGCAACGTCAATCTCACTATATTTATTTAAATATTGAGGTAGATGAGAAGATGCGGTCGCAATGACTCTATCCCCTAATTCTAAGGCATCCATATTATCAATTTGTGCAGGATCAAAAACAGCGACTTTTTGAGGATTGTGTGGAACCTTTACAGTATGCGCTGCTGCATCCATTATTTCAATTGTCTTTTTATTTTCATCCCCTGCTTTGCTCCCCGCAGTATTTGTACAACCTGCTGTTATTGTAAAAATAAGGATTAAACTTATGATTTCTTTTATTTTTCTCAATTTTTCACTCCTATAACCTTATTGATTGACCGCTTTTTTGACTTCATTTAGTTCATGAACCTTGTGGTTAAAGAACTGTTTTCGATCTTGATAATAAAGACAATAATTTTGTTGATTATGTTTGATAATCTCTACATCCATATCAAACAACTCATCAATAACTGGTTTTTGGATAACTTGAGTACTTACGTCATCTATAAATTTTTCTCCATCCTTAAAACCAACAATTCGATCGGCATAGGCTGCTGCAAAATTAATATCATGTAAAACGATAATAACGGTACGTCCCATTTCATCGACTAAATCTCTTAAAATATTCATAATCTGAACTCCATACTTCATATCCAGATTATTTAATGGCTCATCTAATAAAATATAATCTGTATCTTGACATAATACCATCCCAATAAAATCTCGCTGTAGCTGACCACCTGACAAATCGTTTAAATAGGTGTATTCATATTCTTCCATTCCTAAATACTTTAAAGAATGTTTGATTAATTGCTTACACTTTGGACCAATTTTTCCTTTCATATGAGGAAAGCGACCGAAAGCTAAGAGCTCACGAACAGTAATTTGAGCGGTCATTGTATTTTTTTGCTTTAAAATAGCCAATCTTTTAGCTAAATCATTTCGGTTCCAATGAGATAAATCTTTGCCATCAATTAAAATTTTACCTCCATCAACAGGAGTTAAACGACCAATCATGTTCAAAAAAGTCGTTTTCCCTGCACCATTGGGACCGATGAGTGCCGTTAACTTCCCCTTCTCTATAGTTAATGAGAGATCTTTGATTATGGGAGTATTCCCATAATTTTTATGTACATGCTCAACTTGAATCATCTTCTCAAGCCCTTTCTTTCATTAGTAAAAAGACAAAATATAAACCGCCTATAAAATCAATAACCACCCCTAATGTCGTCTGTGTTTGAAAAATATGTTCTACAATCGTTTGCCCACTGACGATAAATAAAAAAGTTATCAAACTTGAACCCACGAATAAAACACGATGCTTATAAGTAGAAAATAAACGATAGGAGACATTTGCACCTAAAAAGCCTAAAAAAACTAACAGGACCTACTAAAGAAGTTGAAATAGCTGTTAAAATACTAATCATCACAAAAAATTTAAGATACTCTTGATCCACTTCAATTCCTAGACTTCTTGCATAATCACGTCCTAAATGAATGACATCTAACACTTTACTCTTTGCAAACAAGTAAAGAATACAAGGAGTAGCCACGAAAAATGTTAAGCCAATTAAATGAACATTAATTTAATTGAAGCTTGTTAAGGTTCTAGATAAGACAACCGTATATTCATTTGGATCAATCACAACTTGTAAAAATTGATTCAAACTATTAACCAAAGTTCCTAACGTCACCCCAAATAACAACATAAGATAAATTTG
>DUUN01000276.1 GCA_012841535.1 Gallicola sp.
AATTATTAAAACTAATTATTTTTGAATTCCTAAAAATCATAACATTTTATCCGTTATATATTTTAAACTTTCCTCAACATCAATTAGATTTACGAATAATAGCTGAACAGAAATCTCTTCACTTCTAAATTCTATACCATCAGTTGCATATCTGCTCATACCAGGACCTAACGGATAAATCACGAATACTTTTTCAGCGTTATATTTTTTAGCATAAGCGTACATTTGATACATGTCTGCTTGAGAGACACCATAATTTTTACGTTCATCATCTATTAGTATTTTCCACTTTGTATCCAATATTATTATGTCTCCATTTTCTTTGGTAATAACTATATCAGGTCTAAGTGAAAATTTTTCAGGATCATCAAATAAATAAAAGCCTTTATCCTGTGTTGATATATTCCAATCCTTATCACGTAGGTATTTTTTTAATTCTGAGGCAACGTATGATTCAAATATCTTCTCCATTGGGAATAATAGAGCTCTCGCAGTAGTACTTCCAGAAAATGTAGTAAAACTTCTATTATATAAGAACACTTTTGACCACATCATAATTATTTCATATTCTTTATTTCCTCTATTTATGGTAACTTTTGAAAAATCACTATCAAAATTTATAGACGGATCTATCAGCTCAAATGCATTTAATAAATTCTGTATTTCCTTAACATTCTCAATATAATTTGAAAGTTTTTGTAATTTTAACAGTGTACTTTTAATCAATCTGTTTTCTGGCCTATTAGTTGTATATTCATCATATTCAACAAAGAATCTCTCTTTATGGATGTTATTAAATCGTTGTTGCTCTTTTACTTTTAACTTCCCTTTATAGACTTTTAGGTTATCCTCTTTAGTTTCATAAAAGGACTTAATACCTATTTTCACTAAATGTCTAACTTCTTGAATATACATACTAATAAAAATTTCATAAAGGTTCATTCGGTCAACATTTAAACTTGCAGAATTAAATATTTTCCCTGAAAACTCTTTAAGACTTCTAAGCATTTTGATAAATACTTGTTTAGCAATTGTATCATCTTCACCTTCAAATGAAATCTTGGGTAATACTTCTATCTGAGTTCCATCATTCATCTGAATCAGACCCACATAATTTCTTATAGTAATAACATCACCATAGTTACGCTTGTA
This sequence comes from Gallicola sp., assembly GCA_012841535.1. GTDB lineage: Bacteria > Bacillota > Clostridia > Tissierellales > Peptoniphilaceae > Miniphocaeibacter. The sequence goes on from DUUN01000276.1 coordinate 1,153, forward strand.
TCCAACCCTCATGAAGTCAAGAGCATCGGCTTCATACATTTCGGTGTTAAACTCTTCAATGAAAAGTTTTAAATTATTAAAAGTTTTTGATGGCAAAGTATGAACTTTCATTCCATCTTTTTTATTATCTTCATTAATAATTTCATCATATTCTCTAACAACTAGAGGTCTTCTCATTGAGTTCACCACCTTTCAACTATATTATTTGTTTGTAACTTTCTATTTTACTAAAAGCTCCATCTTCTCCATCATTAATTTCATATCTATACTTTGGAATAAAATCATCATTAAATCCTTTTTTAAACAATGATTTATCATTTTCTATTTCTTTAATGAATTTTAAAGAATCATCAGTTTTAGCATTATCTCCCAGAACCCATTGTATTTTCTCATAGTCTTCATAGAAATACTCTTGTAATAAAGGAATTATTTTATTTCTAAATATATGCGATAGTTTTTCAAGTGTTAATTCTTTGTCCATGAAGAATGCATGTCCAATAGTATGTTCCCTGTCGTATAAAACTTCTATTCTTTTATTAATTGCCTTTAACATTTCTGATATATTTAACCCATCTATTTCAGCTTCTATAAGCTCAGGTTCTGGCATCATCTCTTCAAATGCAAATCTTCTTCTTAGTGCGGTGTCCATTAAAGCAATTGATCTATCGGCAGTATTCATTGTTCCTAGTAAATATACATTCGTTGGAACTGAGAATGGAAGTTTTGTGTATGGTAATATTACACTCATTTCTTCTTTCTCACCTTTACGTTTTGTATCTTCGATTAAAGTTATTAATTCACCAAATATTTTAGATATATTACCTCTATTTATTTCATCAATAATAAACACTCTTGGCTTATCCATATAATTATTCTTAAAGTAATTGAACACCATCTCCAATGAGGCTTTTTGGGTATTATCAACTTCTTCACCAGAATTAAATTTGATTGCATTTTCTTTTGTAAGTGTCAACCCACTGCCATAAGGAATTACTATGTTATTATTCTCATTGATTGTTAGTAATTTATCTTTAGTTCTTTCATCTTCTGTATTAGAAATATCACTCCATTTCAAAGTTCCAGCGCTAATATCTGCAACAAAAGAATCCCAATGGCTATCAAATACTTGACCATTACAAAACTCTTTAAAAACCCCATCAGTCTTTTTATAGATTACTTTGTCATTTTTAACTTCTGGATATATTCCTTCAATGAACTCTTCATAACCGTATGACTGATGAAATGTTGTAAACTTAATTCTATTTTGTAATACCAGTTCATCGTATCTTTTAGTGATCTTTTCATATTCATCTGGATCACTTGCCTTTTTCTTAAGTTCTTTCAATTCTTCTCTATTTAAACCATCGCATATAGCAACAGCATAGATTTTTGAATTATAAGTTTTACCAGTTCCTGGAGGACCGAATAATATTAAGTTTTTATCAACAGTTTTTATCATTGCTTTTTCTCCTTCTTGGTGATTATCTCCGTTTGAATCTTGACCGCTATCTGTTACATCTATGTACTGTGTTTTGTAATCCCAGATTAATTGATTTATGATATCTGTATTTAGATCCACAATTTCAGGATACTGATCTATTAAATAATTAGTAAGAACTATACTTCTATTTATACTGTCATCGTTTCTTCCGGCAGCCTCTAAATCTAAGTGACTTGTAACTTTATTAATTTCAGTTAGAGATGGAAGCCCATATAAATTTATATCTGGCCTATATAATCTTACAAGTTTGAATTTGATAATATTAGAATTTATCTTCAATACATTTAATGTTTCGTAATTATCTAAGCTAATCGTATTAATAAATTCGTATAGCTCTTCTTTGAATTTTATAAATTTATCTTCAACGGTATTAAAATTTGAATATAGCACACTTACGGGACCTGTTACATCATATCCATTTTCAGTTGGATAGAACAATTTATTTTGATTGATTCCCAAATTTCCTGAACAAACATTTTGTGTTTTCCATTCTATTAAATATGTAAAAGATTCTCTATTGCCATTTTTACTGTAATCATCTAAAGTCATGTTAGATAGCTGACCTAGAGGGAATTTATCAATAAAAGCATCCCTTTCACCTTGAATTGTTGCAGCCAGTCTTGTTTTGTATTCGTTATAATTTGCTTTTATAAATGCAACAATAGACGAGTCAGGCAATTGATTTTTATATATAGTTAACATTTCCGTTAAATCTGTGTCAATAGAATCACCATTAATTACCCTTGAGTTTGAAATATCATATACTTTAAAGACGTAACTGTTACCATATCTCTCAACTACTTCACCAAAATAATCTTGAATGGTTTGGTGGTTTTCCTTAGTTTCATCATTCCATTTAAAATCATATTTTGAATCTATAATTTGATTGTCCCATGTTGTAGTTTCTTCTTTTACTCCATAAGAGAGGATCAACTTTTCTTTGTTTTTGTAATATAAAAAAACAGGACCATCTTCTTTATAACCAGGGTTCCTTGAAATAGAAAACCAAGGTATATTAGCAACATTTCCTGCTCCAAAAGATACAGTTACATGAAAATTACCAACAATATCACTATTATTATTTTTAATTAGATTTGTAATTTCTTTAGTTTTTAAATTGCCTTCCTTGGCTAACTCAATAAATCTGTTTATTTCATTGATCATAATTGTCCCCCATATTAAAGCGTTATATTCAGCTTTTGATTTATATATAACTTTTTCAACTTAAACTCGTTATATAAAATATAGCATGTTTTACGTAGTAAATCGAACTTAATTTTAATTTAATAATGTATTTAAAAAAACCATATATCTATTGAATACATGGCTTCTTTACT
>DUUN01000370.1 GCA_012841535.1 Gallicola sp.
AAAGTTTTTTTTTCATAATAATCCCAGTTAAATATCTCACTTAAAGTTTCTAAGAACTCTAATAAATCATTATAATTAATTTCACCATTATCAGACGGTGGATAAGCTAAACCGTCTTTTATTGCTATTATTAATCTTTTAGATTGATCTACTGATACATTTATATCATCATCAGGTTTGGCAATATTATCATTGCTAAACTTATTTTTGATTATTGTCAATTTTTCGTTATTTAACCAAGGTTTAAAATTAGTATATACTAAACTTTCACGGTTGTTTATTATATCTCCAAGTAAAATCAATGCAAATTTTCGCATTAAAGAATAATTGCTTGCTGTTTGATCTTTTGGATATTTTAAAAGTTTGATATTTCCTTGAATTAATGAGTCAATAATTTTTTCTTTTTGACCTTTAGTCAAACTTGATAAAAGTGATAATTTTTGCTCTGGTACATCAGCACCAACCAAATTCATATATTTTTCTTTTTCTTGAGATTCCTTAAATCTCATAAAAAAAATATTCCCATATAGATTAAATTCTATACGCCCTACTCTTCCAACCAAATTTTTAAACTCTACTGGTTTCATATCTGAGGTACCATTTTTATAACTAAGTATAAATAAATTATCAGCTGGAAGATTAACTCCTTCCATAAGGGTACTTGTACAAAATAGAGTTGTGATTTTCCTTTCTCTGTATAATTTTTCAATACTATTTCTAATGTATGATGGCAAGTATCCAACATGGAACGCTACGCCCTTTTTTATTAAGTCAGCTAGATAGTAAACACTATGTATTTCGTTTTTGATTTCAGTAGCTAATGAGTCTAGTTCTTGTGCTCCTAATTCGTCAAGATCAGCTGCGAATTCTATGGCTGAATTTATTGCACTTTCTTTAGAATTGCAATAAATTATACTTTGTATATCATTTTGAAACCCACTATGTCTTTTTATAAATTGAATGTTAGATAAATCTTCATTAATATTAAATAATGAATGGAACCGATTTGATAAGTCATTATAAATACTTATGCTATTGTCAATTAAATCTACAAAATATTTTAAATGGCTTACGGGTGAGAATGTGGTTTTTATCACATTCTTTTTTTTATTTGAGATGTCAGGTATTAATTCAAGATAAATATCAGGGTTTGGTATATTAGGGGATGCAAAAATTATATTTGGTCTCCTTTCCCTTTGAGATAACATGTCTGTTACTTTGTAATAGAAGGTACTACGAGGATCATTAGATGAAATTTTATGTGCTTCATCAATGAACAGATATCCAATATTAATATTTGGATAATTTATTAGCAAATACAATAATCTTTCTGGTGTTAGAATAAATATAAATTTATGACTTTCATTTAAAGCAAGTGCACCAGCTGAGTTTATTACTACGTAATTTTTTTCTCTAAGCAGTTCTTTAAGTGAATCAATTATACTAGCAGTAATTTCATTTATCAAAGCTTTTGTCGGTACAATAATTGCAAAATTATCATTAGAACCGTTAATTATCTTTTCTTTAATAAATGTCCTCATAACTAATGATTTACCCATTGATGTAGGTCCAGAGTAGCTAAAAAATTCATCATCCAACTTCTCATAAATTCTTTTTTGAGTAGGAAAGAAATACATATTATCTTGAAAAGGAATAGCAAGATATTGTTTATCATAGTTTTGATATAAGTTTTCAAAAAACGAATTGTTACTAATGTTAGATGAAACGAGTTGAAGTCCTCTGTAATTTCCTATACTGGATAAAACAGAATTTGTATACAATTGAACACTTTCATTATTTGGATATATTACATTTAAAAGCGCAACAATTTCTTGTGACATTTCTGTATGTTTTTCTGAATTAGGCAATCCAGCTGATTTTGATAATAAATCTGCAAACTTTAAGGCATCAATAATATTTATTTCAATGTTACTTGTTTCAGCAATATCAAAAAGTATATGGCTGTATTTAATTAAGATTTTTAAATATATTTCCTTTAGATATTCATTATTTTCTATTTCTCTAAATATTTCTTCTCCTAATGTGGCATTACGTGGACCTATCATATGCTTACCCCCAGTGCATTTTCCATTATTCTTTCCTTATCATTTAAATTTATTAGTGGTAGAACGTAAATATAAAATGAACTTGATTCTAACCCTAAACCATTAATTTGCGAATATATATAAGGTATTATTGCCTCTATGTCTGATTTCATTTTTTCTTTAATATAGTTTCTAAATTCAACATTTGAAATTGATTCTGGTGTTTGATGTTCTATCTCATAACTTAAGAATATGCCATATGCTACATCTGGTCTGTCGATGCCTTGTCTATTTGGAATTAGAAGATTTTTTAAATAAACAGTAAGATCTGGAGGGAAAATAGCAGTAAGAATACTGCCTTCTATTAGGTTGTATTCCTCATCTTGATTATTGCTTATTTCTTTAATCTGAACTAGTGCATTATCGACTGCGTCTTTAAGGTTATTAACAATTTTAGATGCACCGAAAACTAATTGATGATTTAGAATAGAAAGATTTTCAGAAGGTAAAAGATGAACTCCAGAACTATGGCTTCTAAAGCTACCACCAGTATTTGATAATTCAATTTTGCTCATTATTTTTGGGGCGTTCAATGCACATTCTAAAAAAGAATATAACATTATTTCAGAAAAATGGTTATCATCGCTTAGACTTGATCCTGTTCTTTGAAGCTCTCTAAGAGCATCTAAGCCTATAGATTGTACATCATTATTTAGGCTGTAGTCCTTTATTTTTGCTCTTGAAAATACATAATTACCAATATTCGTCTTAATAAATTGAGAAATGTTCCTAAAATCAAATCTGTTATTTAAAATATTTAGATGATAGATTTTAACATTTGAAGGATTTGATAAAGGTAAGTTGCCAGTATGCTCAACTTCAACAAATGTATTATTAAAACTTTCTACTTTAGCAGTATAATCTAATTCAAAATTAATTCTTGGAGGGTTTTCATTAAAATAAATTTTAGTAGAAGAATCATCAAATGAATCTAAATAGTTTTTTGGTATTTCTTTTATGTTTTTAACGCAAGTACTATTTTTAATATCACAAATTGAATAAACTAATACATTTGCAAGCAAAGATGGTAGTGAAAAAGTGCTACTATTTATTATTCTATCTTTAGTGAAATCTGAACTTCTTCCAATGATAGTAGAACCTGATAAAGTAGTATCATTATTTAAAATATCTTTGATTGCTAAAACAAGATTTATATTCTTATTTTTATTCAATTTTGGTAAGAGATGTTTATTTACATAAGAAACAACTAATTCAATAGGAGTATTTTGAGCTGCATTTATAATTTCTTCAACTAAATCTTCTCCCTTTTTATAATGGCCTACTGTTCCTTTATCACTATCAACCCCACCCGGAATATCAAAAGCACTCATTATTAATTCAAAAAAGTCCTGCTGATTTATGTTTAGCTTTGCTTGACAAAGAATTGTAAAAAAAGTTCCAAAACACATTTTTTTCATACTTTACTGTCCTTCCATTTTATATAATTTAGAAAACTTTAGGCTTCCAACAATGGAAGTCTTTTTATCATTTATAAAGTATCAGCTCCAGAGAAAAGGTCTAAGTATCAATACTATATGGCATGATAAATGTAAAATAAAATATAAATTTGAAATTTATATACTAATTATATCAAAATTTCCAATTTAATACAATTGAATAAAATTCATAAAGAAACCAACAACAATCCAACAAAAGACCAAGAAAAAACCAACGACTAAAAAATCTAATTATAATATAATTTATTTGTGTATGGTACTAAATGATCATACGAAGAAGTTATTTTCTTACTCTACTTGGCCTGTAGAGGTTCACGATAAGATATAACTAATAACTTAATAACGCACCCAGCAATCGTGAATGCAGGCTGCAAAAATTGAAATGGAATCTACCATTTGATTTTTCAGCATGCCTTCTTTTGCTTATGTCATCTGACAAGATCTCCATTTCAAAAAAAATGGAGGAAAAAAGATG
>DUUN01000473.1 GCA_012841535.1 Gallicola sp.
AAAGGCTTTGATGCTAAATTAAGGAGCTAAAATGTCTGAAAAAACAAAATATAATATAAAGATATTAAATAATACCTATACAATAAAATCTGATAAATCAGAGGAATCAATTGAAGAAATAACAAATAAAATTAATATTAAATTATCAGAATTAAGGAAAAATAATCCTAATTTAAAACAAGAAATGCTTCTAAGCTTAGCATTACTATATTTTAGTGAGGAAATTACAAACAATGGTTTGGAAATATCTAATTTAAAAGAAGAAATTGACAGTTTTCAACAAGAAAAAAGAGCTATAAAAGAAAAGAATGAAAACTTTATCAATAGTATAGATAAATTAGAGAAGGAAAATCTACAGCTTAAAGAAGAGGTTAATATTTATACTAATAATATAAAAAAATTAAATCAACATATTGACACACTTAAAATAGAAGTTTCAAACTATTTACAAGAACTGGAAGGTAAAAATATTACCATTAAAAACTTAAATGAAAATATAGATAGTTTAAGAAGGGATTATACACAAACATTAATAATAGTTAATTCTGTAAAAAGAGAATTGGATAAAATTAAGGGTAAGGTTTTATAATTGGAAAATTATGATTTTGAAGTATTAGCTCCTGTAGGAAATTTGTTGATGTTAGACGCAGCAATTAAAGCAGGAGCTGATGCTGTTTATTTAGGTGGAAAAAACTTTAGTGCAAGAGCCTATGCAGAAAATTTTACAATAGAAAATATTAGGGATTTAGTAAAGAAATGTCATAGTAATAATATTAAGGTGTATGTAACTGTAAATACTTTACTTCATGATTATGAATTAAACGATGCTTTAAACTATATAATTGAATTATATAATTCAGATGTTGATGCTGTTATAATTCAGGATTTAGGTTTACTTAGTTTAATAAGGCAATACTTACCTAAATTAGAGGTGCATGCTAGTACACAAATTAATATTAACAATTACTATGGTGCTAAGTTAATGAAAAAGTTAGGATTTAAAAGAATTGTTTTAGCTAGAGAAACTCCAATAGATGAAATTAAGTATATTGCTGAAAATGTAGATATAGAACTAGAGGTTTTTATTCATGGTTCCTTGTGTGTTTCATCTTCAGGTCAGTGTCTTATGAGTTCATATATTGGTGGTAGAAGCGGCAATAGGGGAAAGTGTGCTCAACCTTGTAGAAAAGAATATACATTGTACAATTCTAGATTTGAAATTTTAAATTCTAAAAATAATCCTAAATCCTATTTAAGTCCCAAAGACTTATGTACAATAGAAAATATAAAGGAATTAAGGGATATAGGAATTAAATCTTTTAAAATTGAAGGAAGAATGAAAAAACCTGAGTATGTTTATACAGTAGTTAAAACATACAAAACTAAATTAAATAATGAATATATTGACGATTCTGTTTTAGATGAAGTGTCTAATAGAGGTTATACAAAAGGATTAATTAATTATAGCTTTGGAAAAGATTTTATTGAAATGAATAGAGAAAAGAATAAAAAAGGTATAATTGTTGGGAAAATTATTAAAGAAAATAGACAAAAGGCAATTAAATTCTTTATTGAAGTCAAGAAAGGTGATATTCTTCTTTTTGAAACAGAAAAAGACAAAGTTATTCAACTTACATTAACTAAGGATTATGCCACTGGAGAAAAACTTTTTAGTGAGCATATCCACGATTCAAAAATTAATTCACGAGTTAGAAGAACAAGCTCGATTAAAATAAAAAATGAATTAGAAAAAACTAAAATAGATAATCGTAAAAATATAGATATTAAATTTATTGGGAAAATTGGAGAAAATCCGAAAATTTACGCTAAAAGTTGTAATAAATCAGTATCTGTGGAATCGGATCATATTGTACTAAAGGCAATAAAACAACCATTAACTGAAGACAGAATAATAGAACAATTGTCTAAAATGGGAAATACTAATTATAAATTACAGTCAATTAATTTAGAATTAGACGATAATATATTTATACCTATAAAGGTTTTAAATGAGTTACGAAGAGATATAATATCAAAACTGGATAGTATATTTAGTAATTTTAATAATAGGGAATTTTTAAATAGAGTAAGTATAGACTTTGACTATGATATATCTACAAATGCTTCTGATGTAAATATTAATTTGGAATTAATTGATGTAGTAGAGAATATAAAAAATAATTATGGAGATATTTATACAAATAATTATGAAAAAAATACTGGAGAATTTTATTTCAAAACACCAAGAATAGCTACAACAAAGGACCTGAGAAAGCTAAATGAAGAAATTAGAGATACAAGGAACCTAAAGGGATTTTTAATAAACAATTTAGGGGATATTCAGTTTGTTAAAGAGAATTTTCCTGATTTAAAAATTATTGGAGACATTGGATTAAATGTATTAAATAGTAAAACTTATTGGCTTTTGAGAAACTTAGGTCTGCATAGAGTTACAATGTCAACAGAATTAAATATAGATGAAATTAATGATATAGTTACAAAAATTGATAGTAATTTTGAAATTTTAGTTCATGGATATTTAACTTCTATGGTAATGAAAAATTGTCCATTTAGTACTATTAAAGGTTGTAAAGACGATAGTAATTGTAATTTATGTAAATTTTCTAAAGATCATTATTTGAAAAACAATAATAATGAATACTTTTTAATTAATAGATATGAAGGCTATAGTGAACTTTACCATAATAAAATATTAGATATTTACGATATTGTTAATGATATTAATTTGGAAAAAGGTGGCAATTTAAGAATTATTGCTTATAATAAAGTAGATGATTTAATAAATATATATTATGATAAAATTAATAGTGGGAAATCCTATAAAATAGATAATAATAAGGGAAAATATACTAAGGGGCATTTTTTAAAAGGTATAAATTAATGAATGATAAAGCTTTAAAAATTTTAGAATACAATACAATAATAAATAAATTAGTAAATTATACGAAATCAAAATTAGGAAAAAAAATATCTAGTAAACTAGAACCTATTTCTGATTTTGAAGAAATTGAAGAGAAATTA
>DUUN01000702.1 GCA_012841535.1 Gallicola sp.
AATGGTGTTAAGGAGATGGTAATGGCAGGAATGTTACTATCAGCTCGTGATATTATTGGAGGGGTTAACTGGGTAAAAGACAACAAGGATGATCCTAATTTACTTAAATCAGTTGAAAAAGCAAAGAAACAATTTGCAGGTCATGAACTTAAAGGGAAGAAGCTAGGGGTCTTAGGATTAGGAGCAATTGGAGTATTAGTTGCAAATATAGGAATTCGTCTTGGTATGGAAGTATATGGGTATGATCCATTTATCTCCCTAGATCATGCATGGAAGGTATCAAGGCATATAATTCATGTGAATAATAGAGATGATATTTATAGACAATGCGACTATATTACAGTTCATGTTCCCGCAACAAAAGATACAATAGGGATGATTAATAAAGAATCTATAGCTTCGATGGTAGATAATGTAGTTGTATTAAATTATTCAAGAAACACCTTAATTAATGATAATGATATGATAGAGGCATTAAATTCAGGAAAGGTAGCAAAATATGTTACTGATTTTCCAACCCCAGAATTAGCAAATACCAAGAATGTTATTGCAACACCTCATCTTGGTGCATCAACAGCAGAGTCAGAAGAGAATTGTGCTACTATGGCTGTGCAGCAAGTAAGAGATTATATAGAACATGGTAATATTAGAAATTCTGTAAATTTCCCAGATGTTGACGGAGGCCCACTTATTACAGGAAGCCGTGTTACCATTATACATAAGAACATTCCTCAAATGTTAAATAAGTTCACGAGCATTTTTGGTGAAGAAGAAATCAACATATCTAATTTACTTAACAAGAGTAAAGGTGATAATGCTTATACAATAATTGATGTCGATGATTTATACTCAGACATAGTTATTGAGAATATTAAAAATATTGAAGGTGTTTTAAAGGTTAGAACTATTTAAAATTATATTAACATACAAAATCTCCACATATTGAATTAATCTTTATGTGGAGATTTTTAAATAAGTAATAGTTATAATAGTAATTGCAAAACTTTTGTACAGTATTAGCGTTTAGCAAATTTCTAAAATAAATATTATGGAGGTTTATTTATGGCAAATATAAAACCATTTAAAGCAATTAGGCCAAATAAAGAAGTAGTTCATAAGGTGGCAGCACTTCCTTATGATGTGTATAATAGGCAAGAAGCTAAGGAAGAAGTTGAAAAAGAACCTCTATCATTTCTTAAAATTGATAGGGCAGAAACACAGTTTAGTGACGATGTGGATACTTATGATGATAGGGTATATGAAAAAGCAAGGGAAATTTTATATTCTATGATTGATGATGGGACCTTTATTCAAGATGAAGAAGAATATTATTATCTGTATGAATTAATTATGGATGGAAGATCACAGACTGGAATTGTTGCTTGTTCATCAATAGATGATTATGAGGGCAATATAATTAAAAAACATGAAAACACTAGAAAAGAAAAAGAAATAGATCGTATTAGACATGTTGATACCTGTGATGCTCAAACTGGACCTATATTCTTAGCTTATCAAGCTAATGATAGGTTGAAAAATATAGTAAAAAAGGTAAAAGAAGATGAAAAATTATATGGTTTCGTTTCACCAGATGGGATTACCCATAATATTTGGGTAATCAAGAAAGGTAAGGATATAGAAGCAATTAGGACTCTATTCTCCGCTATGGATAGCATATATATTGCGGATGGCCATCATAGAACAGCTTCGGCAGTAAGGGTTGGTCAAATGAGAAGAGAAGCTAATCCTGGATATGATGGATCCGAAGAATTCAATTTCTTTTTGTCAGTTTTATTTCCAGATGATGAATTGTTAATTCAACCATATAACCGAGTAGTAGATAATTTAAATGGAAACTCTAAAGAAGAGTTTTTAGACAAAGTAAGAGGCAATTTCTTAATAGAGGAATATGGAGAAATTCCGTTTGCACCATCTGAACCAGAAACTTTTGGTATGTATCTTGATAATATTTGGTACAAGCTAAGGATAAAGGATGGTTTGTTTGATAAGGAAGACCCAGTGGAATCTTTAGATGTATCTATTTTACAAAACTTTTTATTGGATCCTATATTAAATATAAAAGATCCAAAAACAGATGAACATATAGATTTTATAGGTGGAATTAGAGGGCTTAAGGAGTTAGAAAGAAGAGTAGCTAATGATATGAAAATAGCCTTTTCTATGTATCCGACCAGTATGGCACAACTATTTGCAGTGTCAGATGCAGGTAAGCTTATGCCTCCAAAATCTACATGGTTTGAACCAAAACTAAGAAGTGGTTTGTTTATTCATAAAATATAGGTGAAGACGGACGCAAATCATGCTGGGGTGTACTTATAAGATATGTCACACCCCAGCATGATTTTCTGATGTTTATATTAAAAATACATTTTGAACTAGGAGCATATAAATTAAGGTTCCGCCACCTATGCTTAGGAGGGTGTTTCGCTTCCAGATATGTAAGATAGCAATGGCGATAATTGCAATTATCTCTGGCAGAGCGTTAGGGTAGACAAATATGTTTATATCTTTTAAGCAATAGATGACTAGCATGGCAATTATTGTACTAGGTAGTATTTTCCCAAGATATTGCACGTACTTTGGGGTTTCTTTGTTGTCGGGAAATATCAAGAAAGGGGCAGCTCTAAGAGAGATGGTTACTATAGCAATTATTGCAAACATTATGATGGACTCAGTTATTGATAAAGGCATATTAGCTACCCCCTTCTAGTTGCTTACGAAATACTGTTACCAGAACAAGAATTAAGAGCATGGTAGGAATTAGAAAACTTTCGGCTCCAAAAACCAATCTACATAGTATTGCACTTCCAGCACCTATTATTTCAGGCAAATGACTTTTCTTTGATAGTAATTGCTCAATAAAGACAACTACAAATAAGGCTGTTAATACAAAGTCTAGTCCTCTTGTATCAAATGGTATAAAATTACCAAGTACACTTCCAAGAGCTGAGCCTGTCACCCAGTATATATGGTCTAATAATGTTATGTAGAATAAGAATAGACTCCTATCAACATGTTTTGGTTCTTTTATACTTGATAATATTGAAAATGTTTCATCAGTTAGGCCATGGATTAAATACCATTTTTTCTTGCCAAGGCCTTTAAACTTAGGTAAGGTTGCAATACCATAAAATAGATGTCTTGCATTTACCATTAATGTCATTATCATTGCATTTATTGGATGAAAGCCACTTGCAACAAGTCCTACAGCGACAAACTGCATTGAACCTGCATATACAAATAAACTAACGAATATAACCCATATAAGTGAATAACCCTTACTATCCATTAATATTCCAAAGGCTGCTCCAAGCAGTAAGTAACCAGTAAGGACTGGAATTGTATAGGGGAAAGCAGCTTTGAGGGCTTCTTTATGCTTTTGTAACTTCATTGATTTCACCTTTCATCTAGAGTTTTAGTCAATATTATAACATTATATTATTTAAATCAAAGTTAAACAAGTCAATTAATTGCAAAATCAAAAAACACTTTATTATAACCTATACTTATGGTAATATATGATAATATCCGAAATATATATTTGCAAGGATTTTAGTTAACCTCCAAATATTTAATACATAAATTAAGTCACATAACAAGGAGTGTGCAATGGCTAATATTTTTAATTACGACAGCCCAATAATAGCGGCTATTAATAAAATTGCAGACATGGTAATATTAAGTATCTTATATTTTATATTATGCGACACAACTTAAG
>DUUN01000571.1 GCA_012841535.1 Gallicola sp.
ATCCATTAAATCGACAAATTCCAAAAGTTCATTTACCCTATTTTCTATTTTATCCTTTGGCATTTTTAATAATTCCAAAGGATAGGCTATATTCTTATAAACTGTTTTTTGGTCAAAAAGATTAAAGGATTGGAAAATCATTCCAATATCTTTTCTTTCTTCTAGTAATTCTTTTTGATTTAGTGATGTAATTACCTTACCGTCTATTTTAATTGTACCTGACGTTGGTTCCTCTAATCTATTTAAACATCTGACTAAAGTTGATTTCCCGGCACCACTTAAACCAATAATGCCATATATTTCACCTTGTTTTACTGTAAAAGAAACATCGTTAACAGCTCTAAACACATTTGAGCCAACCTTAAATTCTTTTACAAGGTTTTTTACCTCTATCATAAAACCTCCACTATATATAAAAAACCTCTCTTTAGAGAGGAATTAATTAATTCTTTACAAAAAAATTTAAAACTTTTTTGCAATAAAGCATATTAAAAGTATATCTTTTAGCCTATTGTATGTCAATTAAATACAGTATTTTAGCTATATTAATTTCAAATAACTAGATATCGGCTAAGTAGGAAATAATATTTCCTATGTCATCATAATATACATAATTAGCTATATGATCATAGTCGGTTTTTTCTTTATTTATTAAAACTAAATTATTCCCCTTATAATATTGAATAAAGCTAGCTGCAGGATATACCTTTAGGGAAGTTCCTCCTACTAGAAGTATTTCTGCATCACTTATTAATTTTATAGCATTTATAATATTGTTTTCATTTAAACTTTCACCATATAATACAACATCCGGTCTTACAATGCCTTTTTTACATACATCACATTCAATACTGTAATTATTGTTTTTAACTTCTTCTAATGTATATTCCTGCCCACAATTTGTACAATAAAAATCCCTTAGGTTTCCATGAATTTCAACTACATTTTCACTACCTGCCATTTGATGTAGGGAATCTATATTTTGTGTAACAACGCCTTTTAATTTTCCCATTTTTTCTAACTTAGCCAAACCTATATGGGCTGCATTTGGTTTAGCATCTTCGTAGATTAGATTTTCCTTAACATATTTCATAAAATCTTTAGGGTAATTGGCAAAAAACTCATGACTAAGCATATATTCCGGACTAAAATTAGAGTCATTTTTTTGATTATACAAGCCTGTTGCAGAACGAAAATCCGGTATGCCAGACGCTGTTGAAACTCCTGCTCCTCCAAAAAATACTATATTATTACTTCTAATAACTGCTTTTTTTAACCTTTCTATATTATTCATATTATCCCTCCTAGTTAGGATTACTCAATATAGTCAATATTACTTAGCTTATCATCTTTATAATAACATATTATCTCCTTGTATTTTCCCTTATATATTTTCATAATCTCATCCATAGAGTCGGATTTGTTATCTATTTTTAAAAATGTTTCTAAATCCATCCATGATAAATTCCCCTCTCTGTTACTGGAAATTAAGTCACCATAATATGAATTTGTATAATATAACAAACCAACTAATCTTTTATTGCAGTCTAACATATACCATTGGAATATTCCCTTTAATTTAATATTTTCAATATTCAAATTAGTTTCTTCTTTAATTTCCCTAATACAGGAACTTTCTAAACTCTCTCTTCTTTCAACATGGCCTCCGGGAAAAGTTAAGCCTTCCCAACCTTCATTTTTAACCTTATCTAAAACTAAAACTTTATTATCTTTTAAATCATGTATCATACACATATTCATTAAAACTACTTCCATATTTTCCCTCAACTTATTCTTATTTCTAGTACTATTCTTTAATAAAAATAAAAGTGGAGTATTTATTTTCCACTTCCACTTTTGTTTGTAGCTTTCTTTTTCTTATTATTCTTTTTCTTGTTTTTCATATATTCGTCGTATTCTTCCTGAGTATAATATTTAGTGTATCTTTCATCTATTACTAAACTAGTATTAAACATTATAGCTCCAATAATTGCATTTATTCCATATATGTCCGGAATATATAATATAGCAAAAAAAGAAAAAATAGGTAGTGTTTTTGATAAAAATTCCAAGACTTTATTTTTCTTAAATCTTTGAACGTAGAAATTCTTTGTTAAAATCCTAAATCTATAAATCATAGATGCTAGAAAAACTAACACAGCAACTACTAAATAAATTAAACTTAATTCCTTTTTTGCAAACTTGTATAGAATATAGAAAAGTAAAATTGTTGTTAACATCTGTAAAAATACTGCAAATTTTCTTTTTTTATGTAAATCCATAATCTCTCCTTATTAATATTTAATATTATCATAGTACAATTTACATATATAATTCAAGTAAAAAAATTGTTTAATTTATTTATAAAATAGTTTATTATTTTATATGTTGATAAATATCATATATAAAATTTATCAATAATGTTAAAATAAAAAATTGGTGGCTTGTCCACCAATAATAAAAGGGAGGTTTTTTATGATTTTATTTGTTACGGGAATGCTCCTATTAATAGTAGGAGGATATTTCTACGGAAAGTTCTGCGAAAGGGTTTTTGGCCCAGATGATAGGGAAACACCAGCTGTTAAAAGTTACGATGGTGTTGACTATGTACCTATGAAAGATTGGAAGAATAAACTAATCGAATTACTTAATATTGCTGGAACCGGTCCAATATTAGGTCCAATTCAAGGTATTTTATTTGGTCCAATTGCTTTTATAACTATTCCTATTGGATGTGTTTTAGCAGGAGCTTTACACGATTATTTTATTGGTATGATCTCTATGAGAAACAACGGTGCACAGGTACCTAAATTAGTTTCAAAATACATGGGAAATACTATGAACAAAATATATAACATTGTTATTTGGCTATTAATGTTACTTACAGGTGTTGTATTTATTTATACACCAGGAGACTTAATAGTTAACGATATTCTTCATATGGATATTAACTCAAATGTTATTTGGATTGTTTATGCTCTAATTTTATTTTATTACATTATTTCTACAATTTTCCCAATTGATAAAATAATCGGTAGAATTTATCCTTTATTTGGTGCAGTTTTAATAGTATCTGCTATTGGAGTTTTCATAGGTATTATTAGAGATGGTGGTGCAAATTTACACAATCTTACAAATACCGGTTTGCTTTTTGCAAAACATCCAACAGGGCAAAAATTCATACCTGTATTCTTTATAACAGTTGCCTGTGGTATAATGTCCGGTTTTCATGGTTCCCAAGCAACATTAATATCAAGAACTGTAAAACATGAAAAAGAAGGCCGTGGAGTATTCTACAATATGATGATAGGAGAAGGTCTAATTGCCATGGTATGGGCAGCTGGAGCAATGATTTTGTTTAATTCCGGTACTGATGTGTCAACTGGTGCTACAGAAATGGTAGGAATTATTTCAAGAGAATTTATGGGAACAGTTGGAGGACTTTTTGCTATAGCAGGAGTTATAGTATTACCTATTACTTCTGGAGATACTGCCTTTAGGTCATTAAGATTAATGATAGCTGAGCAATTTAATATTGACCAAAAATCTGCTGTTAAAAGAGTTGTTCTTTCTTTAATTATATTTATACCAGCAATTGCAATTCTTTTCTTTGCAAAATCAAATGCAGACGGATTTAACCTATTATGGAGATATTTTGGTTTTACAAATCAATTTGTAGCTGTATTTGCCCTAGCATTAATTACAGTATACTTAAAAGCCCATGGAAAAAATTATTGGATTTCTATGATTCCAGGATTTTACTATACCTTTATAGTTGCTTCCTATATATTCCATGAACCTATAGGTTTTGGTTTGGAAAGTCGTCTAGGTTTTGATCCTCAAAGTTATACTATATCCTATATTTTAGGAGCAATTTTTGTAGTTCTTTTCTATATATTAATATTAAAAATAACTTCAAAAAGAAAAGACGAAATAATAAAACTAGATAGAATATAAAAACAAGCTAAAGGATAAACCTTTAGCTTGTTTTTTTTTAGGAACTAATTTATTATAATCCGTAAAAGTATAAGCTCTCTAAACCATAGTATTTTTTATTTCTTTTATAAAATCATAAACTTTTTCCGGAGCTTCATCTCCACTTTCTTCTATTATGTTAACAATAGCTGAACCTATAATTATTCCATCTGAAATTTCTGCCATATTCTTAGCTTGATTTTTATTTCCTATACCAAATCCTATTGCTACAGGAGTGTTAGTATATTCTTTTACTAAATTTACCAATCCTTCAAGTCCATCTGAAAAATTCTTTCTAACTCCAGTTACACCCATTGAAGAAACTAAGTATACAAATCCTTTAGCATCCTTTGCTAGCATTTCAACTCTATTTTTAGAAGCCGGAGAAATTAAAGTAATTATTATAATTCCATATTTATCTGCAAAAACTTTCATTTCATCTCTTTCTTCATAGGGTAGATCAGGTACAATTATTCCATCAGCACCAACTTCTTTACACTTTTTGAAAAAATCATCATATCCATATTTAAATACAGGATTACAATAGGTTAAAAAGACAATAGGAGTGCTTGTTTTTTTTCTTACAGTTTCTACTAAGTCAAAGGCCTTTTCTATTTTCATACCGTTTTTTAAAGCCTTTATATTTGCATTATGAATTACTTCCCCTTCAGCATTTGGATCTGAAAAAGGAATTCCTATTTCTATTAAATCAGTTCCGGCTTCAACCATTTTATATATAACCTTCTCGGATATTTCCAATGTTGGATGACCTGCTGTAATATATCCTATGAAAGATTTCGTATTTTTTAAAGCTTCTTCTATTCTATTCATTTATATTCTCCCCTCTGTATCTTGCAATAGCAGCTACGTCTTTATCGCCTCTACCTGATAGACAAACTATAATACTGTCTTCCGGCGTATATTCTTTTGCCACTTCTAAAGCTTTAGATAATGCAAAAGAAGACTCTACTGCACAAATAATTCCTTCTGTTTTAGCTAGATATTCAAAAGCCTGAACTGACTCTTCATCAGTTACAGGAACATATTCAGCTCTTTTGCTATCATGTAAATAGGAGTGCTCCGGACCTATTCCGGGATAATCCAGACCTGCAGATATTGAATAAACCGGTGCTATTTGTCCTTGGTCGTCTTGAACAAAATACGACTTCATACCATGAAATATTCCAACCTCTCCTGTAGTTATTGTTGCTGCATGTTTTCCTGTTTTTATACCTAGTCCTGCAGCTTCACAGCCTATTAAGCGGACATCTTTTTCTTCAATAAAGTCTGCAAACATTCCTATTGCATTACTTCCTCCTCCTACACAAGCTAAAACAGCTTTAGGAAGTTTTCCTTCTATTTCTAATATTTGTTTCTTTGCTTCTTTGCTAATTACAGATTGGAAATATTTCACCATAGCCGGATAAGGATGGGGACCAACTGCTGAGCCAAGTACATAAAAAGTATCATCAAATCTACCAGCTAATTCCCTAATTGTTGCATTTACAGCATCTTTTAAAGTTTTTGTACCTTCTGTAACAGCATTTACCTTTGCACCTAATAGTTCCATCCTATAGACATTTAGGGCTTGACGGTCTGTATCTTCCTTTCCCATGAAAATCTCACATTCCATTCCAAAAAGGGCTGCAATTGTTGCTGTAGCTACTCCATGTTGACCTGCTCCTGTTTCAGCAATTAATCTGGTTTTACCTAATCGTTTTGCTATAAGAGCTTGTCCAATTACATTATTTATTTTATGAGCACCTGTATGATTTAAATCCTCCCTTTTTAAATATACTTTTGCCCCTCCTAAGTCCCTTGAAATATTTTCTGCATAATATAGTAAAGATGGTCTATTAACATAATTATTTAATAAATCATTGTATTCTTTTATAAAACTTTCATCCTCTATACATTCATAAAAAGTTTTTTCAATATTCTTCATTTCTTCCATTACAACTTCCGGCATATATTGGCCACCATGTTGACCATAACGTCCCTTATTCATTTCTTACTCTCCTTATAAATTCTTTAATTTTATATCTGTTTTTACTTCCTCTTAATTCCACTCCGGTACTTGCGTCCACTCCATAGGGTTTAACTGTATTTACTCCATTAACAACATTAAATGGTGTTAATCCTCCTGCTAGAAAAAATGGTTTATTAACTCTTGGTATTAATTCCCAATTAAATTTTTCCCCTGTGCCACCTTTTCCATTATCAAATAATAAATAATCTACATCATAATCCATATAAACATTTTCTGAGTTAAGATTTATTGCCTTTATTATTTTATTTTCACATTTTTTCTTAAGTTGATTTATATATATCTTATCTTCTTCTCCATGTAGCTGAATTATATCTATAAGCTTTTGCTTACATATATTTTCAATAGTTTCTATTTTCTCATTTACAAATACGCCAACAACCTTTATATCCTTGTTTAAAAATGATTTTAATTCCTTTGCTAAAAGTGGAGTAATTTGTCTTTTGCTTTTTGCAAATACAAATCCTATATAATCGGGTTTTAATTCATTTACTATTTCAACATCATTTAAACTTCTTATTCCACAAATCTTCACCTTTGTCATTTTATGCCTCTAATAGTATTAAAAACCTTGTTTTTATTTTTTGCCTTCATAAAAAACTCCCCTATTAATACGGCATCTATATTATTTTCCTCTAATTTCTGAATATCCTTCCTTGTTTCTATTCCACTTTCAGAAATATATATAAGGTCTTTAGGTACTAATTTCCTTAATCTAACACTATTGTTTATATCTACGGTGAAATCCTCTAAATTTCTATTATTAACCCCTATAATTCTAGCCTTTGCCTTTAAAGCCATTTGAATTTCCTTTTCATTATGAGTTTCAACTAATACATCTAGTTTTAATTTTCTTGCTAAATCCAAATACTCCATTAGCTGTTTTTCTTCTAAAATAGCACAAATTAGTAAAATTCCATCTGCTCCTATTAACTTTGATTCATATATTTGATATTTATCAACAATAAAGTCCTTTCTTAAAATTGGTAGATTAATACTTTCAGAGATTTCCTGTAAATATTCATTTTTACCTTTAAAAAAATATGGTTCTGTTAAAACAGATACAGCACTAGCTCCAATTTTTTCATACTCCTTAGCTATTTCTAAATAATTAAAATCTTCTGCAATAACTCCCTTTGATGGGGAAGCCCTTTTTACTTCCATAATAAAAGCCATTTCGTCTTTTTTTAAAGCCTCATAAAAATTTTTCTTTTTATTACAACCTTTTGATTCTTCTTTTAGACTTTCTAAAGGCTTTTCTTTTTTAAGCAAGTCCACTCTTTCTTTTGTTTTTTTAACTATATTGTCTAATATCATATTTCATCTCTTTCGTAAGATTTATAAAATCTTCAAGTTGTTTATAGGCCTTTCCCGAATCTATTATTCTTGATGCTAAATCTATAGAGTCTAGTAGTGATAACTCCGGTTTAGCTACATGAATTCCCGCTGCGGAATTTAAAATTACTGCATCTCTTTTTGGTCCCTTTTTTCCTTCTAAAATATCCATTGTTATTTTTGCATTTTCCTTTGGAGTTCCACCAATTAAATCTTCTTTTTTACACCTAATCAACCCTACAGATTCAGGTGTAATAACTTTTTCTTCAAATTTTCCATGATTTATCTTACATATAGTTGTCGGTGAACTTAAGGACAATTCGTCTAATCCATCTTGACCATATACAACTATTCCTTTTTCAACACCTAAATTTGATAATACCTTTGCCATTGGTTTTACTAAGCTCTCATCATAAACTCCTAGAACTTGCATTGATGCTCCTGCAGGATTTGCCAAAGGTCCAATAATATTAAAAATACTTCTAATAGCTAATTCTTTTCTAACCGGTGCTACAAACTTCATTGCTATATGATAATTTTGTGCAAATAGAAAACAAAATCCTATTTTATCTAAAATATTCTTACTATGCTCCGGTGAAATATTTAAATTAGCTCCTAGGGCTTCGACAACATCTGCTGCACCACATTTAGATGAAGAAGCTCTATTACCATGTTTAGCTACCGGAATACCTGCTGCCGAAATAACAATAGATGATGTTGTAGAAATATTAAAAGTATTAGCCCTATCTCCTCCTGTTCCTACTATTTCCAAAACAGGTTTATCATTTAAAAGTTTGACACAATGCTTTCTCATACCTGCTGCCGAGCCTGTAATTTCTTCTACAGTTTCCCCCTTTATTGCCAAACCTGTAATATACGAGGAAATTTGCACCTCCGATGCCTTTCCTGTCATAATTTCATCCATAACTTCCTTAGTCATTTTATAACTTAAATCTTTTCTGTTGGATATTATCTGTATCGCTTCTTCTATCATTATTTACCTCTCTTATTTAAATTTTTTCATACCTCTTTCTTTATTAAACTAATTTTTATATATTTATTTTCCTGAATTAATTTCTAATATAAGGGGAATTCAATTTCCTGAACCTATACTACTATTAGAAAAATTTCTATTCAGGAAATTGAATACTGGGTTATTTTTATATTCAAACTCCCTACTACAAATTTATCTTAATAAATAATCCTATAGAATTTTTACTTTAATCTTTCCAATATTTTTCAAAGCTTGAATAATAAACCATAAAAAAACCGCCCTCGACAATATATGTCAAGGGCGGTAAATACAAAAATTCACCACGGTGCCACCTTGTTTTAAGCGCAACGCTTTCTCTAGCAGGGTACCATCATACCCCTGGCAACTTACGTATGCCTTACGTCATAGAATACTAAGCCTAAGCTTTTCACTATGCCCTCAGTGGTCCATTTAATAATCTGCTTACTGCTGTTTCTCACCATCCCAGCTCTCTTTAAGGGCTAACAATTATTCTTATCTCCACTTCAACGGTTTAAAGTTATATGAAATTAAATATGATAATACTATATTATTTTTCCTTTGTCAAATATTTTTTTAAATCTTTTACTCTTTTGGAACCTTGTCATAAAATATAATCATCCATGGGGATTTATACTTGTGTAAATTCGCTATTTTAAAATCACCATTTTCTTCAGACACTGTAAATTCTGCTTCTACATCTTCTGTATGAATAACTTCTTTATTTTCTACAACAACTCCAGTGTAATTTACCCTATATTTTTTTCCTAAATTCCCTTCTTCTAAAAATTTAATATCAATATTTTCTAGATCCACCTTGTATTTATCTATATTTTCAATATAGGTAAATAATACCCCTTTTGAAACTATTTCTTCATAAAGGTCCTCTGTGAAAAACTTTTTATATTTTTCTACTTTATTTGAATTTTCTGCACTACTTTCTGTCTCTGTAGAAGAGTCCTTTATTCCCAATTCAGCAACTTCTGAATTTAAAATATTTTTCGAATCTTCTTCAAAACTGCTATAGTTAAGTTCGATAAAATTCTTAATTAACTTTTCTTCAGAATCTTTTGATGAACAACTTGCTAATACAAAAATTGCCATTAAAAATAATAATATTAATTTAAACTTTTTCATAATCTTATCCTTTCAAATTGTATTATATAGAAAAAAACCTGTATATCTATTTTAAAATAAATATATAGGTTTTTAAGAACTATTTTATTTTATTGCTGCTAATTTGTGTAAATTTAAAGTTAATCCACCATCTACTGTAAAGTCTGTACCGGTAATAAAGGATGCCTTATCACTAGCTAAAAATTCAACTATATTGGCTATATCCTCTGATTTTCCTGCTCTTCCTATTGGTGTTACAGATTTTAAGAAATCCATTTGCTCAGGATGTTCTTTTGCAGCTTCTTCAGCCATTGGAGTTAAAATAATTCCTGGAGATACTGAAACTATTCTTGCCCCTTTTTCTCCATATTTTTCTGCATTCTTTTTAACTAGTAATCTAACACCTTTTTTAGAAAAATTATAAGCATTTGAAGAATTACCTTCCATTAATTTTTCAAGCTTATCTAAATTATTATCCTTTGATGGCTCCTTTAACAACTCATCATATTCTGGATTATCTGGTATAACAGACCCCATCATAGAGCTAATTAAAATAAGTACCGTATCTTTATTTACATAATTATATAACTCATCTATTAATATTTCTGGTCCCATTAAATCTATTTCAAGAGTTTTTCTTACATCTGCTCCGTCCCCACTAACTCCTGCTGAATTTACTACTGAACCAATTTCTCCTAAAGAATTTGCATATTCCAACAATTCTTTTACTGAATCCCTTTTAGAAACGTCTGCTATAAAATATTTAGCATTTACATTTAAATTACCTAATACCTTTACTGCTTTTTGTAATTTAACTTCATTTCTACCTGTGATTACTACTATACCTTCTGGAAGTTTTTTTGCACATTCAAGTCCTATTCCACTTCCGCCACCTGTTACAATATGAACTTTCATTAAAATTCCTCCTTTAAAATAATCAAAAAAACAAAATCATTATTTATTTATACATATTATATTATACTACATCTAACCAAGTTTTAAAGTTAGGGGCAGGAAATTCCCTGTTTAATCTTTCTAGTTCATCTTCCTTTAAAATAATTTTTAAGGAGGCTATATTATCTTGTATATGTTCTTTTTTTATGGCTTTTGGTATAGTAACAATGTTTTTTCTATTTAATACAAAACTTAGTAATAGTTGATAAACACTTATATTATGATTTTTAGCTATTTCCATAACTGACTTATTATTTACTAATTCTTCCCTTAAAAATCCTCCCTGAGCTAGGGGACAATAGGCCATCATAACAGTATTGTTTTTCATTAACCAACTTTGTAAATCATATTCTGTTCCTCTTGAACCTAAATGGTATAGTACTTGGTTTATAACACAATTACTTCCCTTTTCAATTGAGAACAATTCTTCCATATCTTCAGTGTCAAAATTAGATACACCCCATTGTTTAATTATTCCCTGTTTTACCATTTCTTCAAAACAGTCTACAGTTTCCTTTAATGGAACTGTTCCCCTCCAGTGTAGAAGATATAAATCCAAATAATCAGTCCCCATTCTTTTTAAAGAATTTTCTACTGATGAAAATATTTTTCTTCTTGAAGCATTATGTGGATAAACTTTAGATACAAGAAATAAATCTTTTCTATTAAAGTCCTTTATTGCTTCACCAACAATTAGCTCCGCTCCCCCTTCACCATACATTTCCGCTGTATCAATTAAATTTAATCCTTTGTTAATTCCAAATTGTAAAGCCTCAACTTCAACTTTCCTTTTTCTTGAGTCTTCTCCAAGTCTCCAAGTTCCTTGTCCTAGTTTTGGTATGTAATTTCCATTTTTTAATAATAATTTATCCATTTTTCTCCTAAAATAAAATTTCACCTCTTCTATTTACTATATTTTTACAAATCTTACAAAATATTTATATTTATCCATAATCCTAACATAGTTTTTTGTCCAAAACAAATTAATGAGTAATTACCGGTATATCTTATGTTATAATCATTTATAGAAAGGGAGGTATAAATGAAAAAATTAAAATTACTTATACTATTTTCCCTTATGGCTTTTACTTTAATTGGCTGTAATGGAAATAACAATAATGAAACCGCTACTTCCAGTAGCACAAAACCTACTACAGTTAAAGAAACAAAACCCTATTCTTTAGTTGATGGTAGTGAAATTTCTGAAAATGATAAATACAATCCAGTTATTGGTGTCATGCTAGATAATCATCCAGAAGCAATGCCTCAATCAGGTTTTAATAAAGCAAGTATTGTATATGAATTTAAAGTAGAGGGGGACTTTACAAGATATTTAGCGATTTTTCAAAATAGTGATGCAGAATTAATAGGACCTGTAAGATCTGCTAGACCTTATTTTGTACAGACTATTGCAGAATTTAATGGTATTTTCGCCCACTTTGGTGGAAGTGATTTAGGAATAAAGACCATAGCTACATTAAATATAGATAATTTAAATGGTATGGAATTAGAAGGAACTACCTTTTACAGAAATAGAGAGGTAAATAAGGTTTCACCACATAATGCCTATACATCTATGGAATTACTAGAAGATGCCATTTCACAAAAAGCTTATAAAACCAATAGAGAATTTGAAGGTTTTAAATTTGATTTAGATGGAAAAGAAGTTTCAAAGCAAATGAATGGTGGAAAAACTGCTAGTGAAGTTCATGTTCCCTTTAACCCAAATTATATAGTGGATTTTAAATATGATGAGTCAAAAAAATCCTATGAGATTTTTAGAAATGATACTCAAATAGTAGATGAAGCTGATGAAGAAAATGTTTATACTAAAAATATTATTATTGAATTTGCTAGTAGTAAAGTAAATGGACCAGCTGGTACTTTAGAAATATCCCATATAGGTAAAGGAACAGGTAAATTAATTACAGAAGGAAAAGTAATAGATATTAACTGGTCAAAAGAAACAGCAACGGACAGAACAATTTTCACAAATACAGACGGGGAGGAAATATTTTTAAATCCTGGTCAAACTTGGGTAGAAGTAGTTGAACCAAGTACAAATATTGCAACAAATTAAAAATAAAAATATTATTAAAAAAAGCATCTAAAAGTTACTTTTGTTCTAACTTTCAGATGCTTTAACTTTATTGTTTTAATCTATTGTTCTGGCTTTTAATTCTTCAAAATAATCTAAGTCCCTTATTGTATCCTTACCATAACAAACATTCACCAATGCCAATAAGGTTTCTGGTAGGCTTATGTCATCCTTATAAGCTATAAATACACTACTCCACTCAGGATTGAATTTATTTTTATATTTTCTCAAACCCTTAAATCCGTATATTTTATTTCCATATTCGTATGCTAAATTTACTAATTTCTCCTTTGTACTTGAATAGGCCTTAGTTCCAACATTTGATAAAGGTGCAATACCTAGGTCAAAATATTCGTATCCATTTTCCTTTGCCCACTCTATAATAGTTATAAATAGCATATCCATTATTCCATCTGGAGAATTGTTTTTATGTCGCATTAAATCTATGGAAAGTGTATTTCTTCCTTTAACTGGCATCATATTTGCAAAGGCTTCAATTTCTCCCTCTGCATTTTCAATAATAAAAACCGGCGCCCTATTAATATAACTCTCTTCAAAAGCCCCTAGGGAGAAATGCATTTCATCTCTTTTTCCTAGCCATTCATCAGAAACTGCTTTTAATTCTTCCATAGTCTTATTATCATATGGAGGCTGTATAACTTTAAAAGTTAACCCCTTAGGTTCCATACTATTAATGGTTTTTCTTAAAATTTTATTTCTTTTTCCTGCTAGATTAAAATTCTGTACATCTACTGTTGCACTTTCACCAATTTTCAAAAACCTAAACCCTATACTCATATAGTCTTCTAAATACTTTCCAGTAATTTGATAAAAACATACTTTCATCTTATTTCCAAAGGCCCACTGAATAAGTTCATCAATAGCATCTTCAAAATCTTCAGGATCTCCTGCTGGGTCACCTAAAACAAGTATATTGTCCTTATATGGTCTATATAAAAACATAACAGTTTCTTTTTCATTTAGAAAATAATTTTTATCATCCATGTAAAATAAATGAGTGTAGGCAGTATAAGGATATTTTTCATAGAACTTTTCAAACTTCTCCATACCAACTTCAGTATTTTTATAAAACTCTACATGCTTTCTATTAATTCCCGCCATTACGGAAAGTACAAGTATTGCTACTAAGGGACTGAATAAAACATATATTGGATAGTTTTTTATAAAATCCAAAGAATATTTACCAGTTCCATGTAAAAAATCAACTTTATGGGTTATATTGAAAAATATAATATAAGCTGTAAATATTAGTAATACAAATGCCGAGTTCTTAATTAAATGATTAGCATTTAACTTTCCTGTTGAAGCCTGGAAATACCTACGATTTAATATTAAAGCCAAGGCAAGTACTATACAAATTACAGCCTCAATATAGCTTCTTCCTTTATACAGGTAAATTATTGCTGCTATTGTTAATAACATCACCGACAAATTATGGGCTACTTTTACCATGTTTTTTATACCACTTGATAAAACTACCAGCAGTATACCAATAACCAAGGTAAATCGTCTGTTAAACATTATCATATAATCCGGGAACAATTTTCCCATAACTCTAAATCTAACAAATAATCTAGGCATTGCCATGGATATAATAATTATTATACCTGCCATTAATACAGAAAAGGATAGTAATATGGCCATAAAATTAGCCTTTTCAAAAACTTGTTCGCCTGTTTCATCTTTAGGTGAAATCATTAATAATATTAATCCAACAAGCCAAGGAATAATTGTATAACAAATTCTACAAATTAATAAACTAAATACTATGTTTGGCTCTCCATAACCCATCATTTTAAATAAAACCATAGATGCAACTTCAAAAGAACCTAAACCACCTGGAATCATACTTATAATTCCTACAATTGTCGCTAATACATAGACAATACAACTTTCCATTAAGGAAATTTCAGGCTGGTAGAATTTTATTGTAAAAGCAAAAAACAAGGCTGCTAAAAACCATTCAAAGGTAGATTGTAAGGTTAATAAAACCCTTAGTTTTAATTGTCCCTTTGCAAATACAGAATCCTCATCTGTTACAAACTTTTTAATTGGTAGTTTATCACTAAAAATAAATAATAAAACTACTAAAAACATTAAGACCATTATTGGAATTAATGCCGGTTTACCTATTTTTATCAGTCCTATACTAGAAGGTAAGGCTAAAGAAAATAGTCCTATAATATCTGAAAACAAAACTATAAACATAATTCTATTTACTACTTTTCTGTCAACATCAAATCTATTATAGGAAAACTCTCTAATTGTTAGTCCTGCTACACCACCAAAACCAATAAAGTTATTAAAGGATTGAGATATCCAACCTATCCTAAAAACTTCAAGTTTTGGCATTTTCATTTTATAATAGGCAGCTAAAATAAAATCGTAAATTGCTGCAAAACTAAAACATAACAAACCTAAAGCAACAAACATAAATTTTTGCCATGTTGTCATGGTTTTTGCCATTTTTAATAATTCTCTACCATCTAATCCCTTTACTTCTTTAACAATAACATATGTAGTTAATAAAATAATTAAGGTTATTAAAATCCCCTTTATTATTTTCTTGTGTTTCCCGTAAAATTCCTTTAATTTATTCATATACATAACTCCTAAATATAACAATCATATTAAATATATTACCATATAGTAGATTGTTTTTACATTAGGTAAAACAATCTTAATAATGTTTTAATAATTTCTTAATATTTAATTCACTAAATAATGTTAAATATTGTTATATTTTATATTACTTCTATTTGACATGGTCCTAGTGCTTTTAGTGCATTATTATGGCTTTCTACAGTAACACCTGCACAACAGGAAGAATCTACAAGAATATTAGTTTCCGGTAAAAATGATTTTATTGTTAGAGCATTGGATATTACACATATATCTGTACACAACCCTACGATTGTAATTGAATCTATTTTTTCCTTTTTATTTTCCTCATATAATAATAGGGCTAAATCCTTTGAGCCAAAAGTTTCTTTGTCAATAGGCTCAGTTTCTCTTAATTTATTAATATCCTTTTGAATTTCCCAGCCAAAAGTTCCCTTTATACAGTGTTCAATTGGTAAATTCTTACCTTCTAAAGTATTAAGATAATCTTCATCATGGGTATCTCTAGTAAAAAATACTTTTCCTTTAAAATTTTTAATTTTTTCTATTACTTTTGGTACAATTGCCTTAGCTTCTTTCGTTCCTAATGATCCATCTATAAAATCATTTTGCATGTCTACTACTATTAATATATTATTCATCTTTTCCTCCTTGTATCTTAATACTAATTATTTCTATAACCATTAAATATTTTCCTTATTCTATATGCCTATAACAATTATATCAAATAGCTGTTTAAATAAAAAAGACTAGAAATTTCTAGTCTTAAAAAGAATATTTTAAAATATTTTTATATAATCCAAAAGAAGATACTAGTAGTAAAAATAAAACAACTATATTAATATACAGGGCAAAATTTTCAAAAATCATATTGAAAGCTATAATTAACATTGGTCCTACTATTCCAAGTAAAATTACAATAAATGTATTAACACTCTGCTTTACTAACTTTACTTCACTTTCCCAATTAAAGTTCAAAAACTTCAAATTGATTTTTAAGCCAAGTACGGCTATGAAAATCGTAAAACTTAATACTAGAAATATGGCTATTAGTTTTTGCTCTATTTTAAAGCCACTTTTTATTACCGATAATGTATATATAAGAACTGCTGGACTTATAATAGTTAGATTCAATAGAATTTTACTATTGTATAGGCTCCTATTAGCTATTGGACTACTTTTAATAAACCAAATTTTTTTTCCTTCAAAGGATAATGAAACAGCTGTTGTACATGACAAGGAAATTATCATACAGGCAATATAGGGATACATATTTCCAATATTATTTAACTGAGTATTTCCTATTAAAGACTCTATACTTTCAAAGCCAAATAACAATATTGCTACAGAAATTATTATTAACATAATTGGACCTATAATTGTATTTAAGGCGTATACTCTTGAATTAAAATAGGTTTTTAACTCTTTAAAATATAAGGCTTTTAAAATTGATTTTTGAGAAAATACCTTTGTATCTATATGTCCGCTATTAGTTTTTTTCCTTCCCTTGTTAATATTAACTTTTACAAATATAGAGTCAATATAAAGTATTGTAATTAAATAAATTATTATTGATAAGGAT
>DUUN01000608.1 GCA_012841535.1 Gallicola sp.
TAATTTTTACTTTTAATTCCATGTGTTTCACCTCCTAATTAAGTTTAGTGGGTACCCATACCCTATTTCTCTTATCAAAAAACCACCTGTAATCACCCGGCTTAATGTTGAACATTTCTTTATTCGGTCGGATTGTTCTCAGCAGTCCGGCTATTTTCTTGAAAATTCTCACTTCCCCCACCTCCTACGGAATTCAAGTAACGCCAAGTCTTGCTTTTAAATTTTTAAAAATTTCGTCAATCCTCTTTTGTACGCCATCTGTAGCAGGAATTCGTCATGATATCCTCCTTTCTTTTATGGCTTTATGTCAGCAGTTAACGCTTTCCTTATAGCTCTACCCCACTTTTGTTACACTAGTGTAACTTTTTGTTAAAAAAATATCTGTTGAAACGCTAAGGTCGTCACATATTTTTTCGACCTCTGAAAATGTAAAATCTAAAGAACCATTAATTTTTTGATTGACTGTTGATTTGCTTAAATTTAGTAGTTTAGCAATATGGTCTTGAGTTAAGCCTCTTTCAACAAGAGCCGCTTTTAATCTGTTGTACGGCAAATGCTTTTGTGTTTTTTTTGCTGCTTTTCTCATCGTTACCCCTCCTTGTTTCATTGAAATGCTTCTTGAATTGCTTTACTGTTACACAACTGTAACTTAATTATATACGATACAAAATCACTTGTCAACAACTTTTTTTATTTTTTTTGAATTTTTTTGTTGCATATATGCAATTATATATGATATAATCATTTTACAAAAGAAGAGAAAGGCGGTAACGTTTTGAATAACAACAAATTTGGACAAAGACTAAAGGATCTTAGAGCAGAAAGTGGATTAACGCTAGAACATCTTGCGGAAAACTTAATAACAAAATATCCCAAGACTAAATTTAGTAAAGCAGTATTGTCCCGATATGAAAACGGAAAGGCTAAACCTAAAAACTTTACGACCATAGTTCAGTTAGCAAATTATTATGGCGTGCACCCTGATTTTTTAATGGGTATTTCTGATGATAAATACAAAGAAAACAGCTTTAATAAATGCAGTAAAAAAATCCCCGTATTAGGTACCATAGCAGCAGGAACTCCTATATTAGCACAACAATATATCGAAGGTTACGAATACACGCATGAAAATGAATGTATTGATTTTTGTTTGCGGGTAAAAGGCGATAGCATGATTGGCGCAAGGATTTATGATGGTGACATTGTTTTTATTAGGAAACAGCCTGATGTAGAAAACGGGGAGATAGCAGCTGTTATAATTGACGGAGAAGAAGCTACTTTAAAAAGAGTATATAAAATAGATGGCAAAGTAATTCTTCATGCCGAAAACCCAAAATATCACGATAGAATCATAGGAAAAACTGACCGAAAAAATATAAGAATTATCGGGAAAGTTAAAAGTGTTAAATTTGATATTTGTTAGGAGTGATAAAATGGCTTCAATTAGAAAAACAAAAGCAGGGACATACCAAGCAACTATATATGTAGGAAGAGACGCTAACAATAAACAACTTTTTCAATATGTGACTAGAGCGGGATACCATGAGTGTAGGGCTGCAGCCAGAGAAATAGAGCAAGAGATAGAAGACAATAAGTTTACAAACAATGCAAATATTAAATTCTCAGTATATGCCGACAAATGGTTTGAAGTTAATAAAGAAAGGCTTTCACCGACAACGGTCAGAAGTTATAAAACTTATATGGATAAATATAAGGAATATTTCAAAGATGCTAAGTTGGGTAAAATAACAAATCTGCATATACAGAGTTTTTATAATGACCTTAAAAAAGGCGAATTTGGCAAAAAGCTATCCAATAATACTATTCTAAAAATACATTGTGTCTTAAATGAAATACTAGAAGACGCTTTAAAATATAAAAACCCTGCTAGAGATGTAAAAGCTCCTAAAAAAGAAA
>DUUN01000727.1 GCA_012841535.1 Gallicola sp.
GATACCCCTATCATTACCGCCATAATTGCGATGCCGACAGGTAGTAAAACACCTAAGTTTGCTGTAATACTTGAGGTAATCGGTTCAAGCATTTCACTAGTTACATTAACTAAAGTTCCATCCATGATGAAAATCCTCCTTTTTTTTAATTATTTTTTACTTTCTTAGGAAAAACCATAAAGGCCTAAGAAATATGTATACTATAAAACCACCTATTCCAACTATGCTAACAAAAGCAACAAAAGCATAGATAGAAGTTATTAAATGGTTTTGATGTGCTAAAATTTCTAAAATTTGAGTTTCACATTCTGTCAATTTAACCAACTCCCTTAAAAGTCAATATCCAATTCCTTCTCTAAAACTGCATATTCAACATTTCCCCTAAACCCTAAATCAACCTGATACACACCAGGCACAGGGAATAGCCTTTCAGCTTCAAAAACATCTCTAAAAGAAGCTTTCACAGGGATTATCTCCCCATTGTCTTTTCCGAAACTGTAAGCTTTTGAGCCTCTTATAGTTTTACCTGTTTTTTCGTCATCGAATTCATATGATTTAGTGCCAACAACTAAAATCCTAGGCATTTTTAAACCTCCTTTAAAATATTTTAACTTTAAATACATTATACAAAAAAAATTAAAGACCGTCAATCGCTAAAACGGTCCTTAATCCGCTATTTTAATAAACTATTTACGGTTTTTGAGAAATTGATATGATTATCTCTTTATATCAATCTCGCTTAAATCAAATCTTTGTCCACAACTACTGCAATAATCACTCATAAATTCTTTATCCCAGAATCTATTACAGGTAGGACATGAATATTTATATCTAATGTTGGGTAACGACCCATTTTCAATTGGTTTCTTTGGTATCTGCTTTTCTAATGCTGATATTGCCATATTTAATGTCTGAACTGCATAATTATTGTTTTCTTCTGCCATTTTATAGCTATTATTTTTGAGATATTCTATTGCAAATTTAATATTTTTCATTTAAACTCTCTCCTCTCTTATTTCACATAATATTTTTTTATGTTATAATTGTACTATAATATTTTTATATAAATAATTGTCCTATATCGTTGGCTTGGTTCTCATCAAGCCATTTTATTTTACAATGTTCATTCTCATAATCATATATAATGTTCTGTATTGGGATAACTCCTTTTTTTATATTTCTGGAGGTTTTTAGCCCTCTGGAGCAATAATATTTTTTTTTGTTTTTTTCCGTTATTCCCATATCATTCACCAAGTTTTTTGATATGTATTTAGTTATGTATCTACTACACGCATCTTTATTGCGTATCGGCTCAATACAATTGAAGCCAAAACGCCTGGAGTACCCTACCCATTCATAAAGATATAAATTTTCTTCCCTGTATTTTATTATTTTATCTTTCATTCGCTTGGGTATGTTTTCACTCTCCTCATATTTTCTCAGGTCCTGCAAGTTTTTCATTAGCCCATGCATGTGCCAATTTTCACCGTCTGCATGCCTTTCAGGAATAAGGATATATTCTATTTTTTGGCCCGTAGATTTTTTTATATCTCTTATATACTGACCTAACTTTTTAATATATTCATTTATATTGCTCCTGTCCATTTTTTTTGAGTCTAGAGTGAGAGTAACAAAATACTCAAAATCGTTACAAAGAGCATATTCGTATATTTTACTTTTGGCCCTGCTAATGTTGTTATCTAATTTCTCTTCATTTTTGTTACGAATATTATTTTTATTTTCTACATCATACAATGAGCTTTTCTCCTCTTCATAGCCTGCAACCTTTACAGAACGCTTTAAAGTCACTAGTTTGTACTTATTTTTTGTATATTGTTTTAGAAAGCTACAATTATTTATATATCTGCTTTCCGAATGTCTTAACAACTGAAAGCCTCCTTTCCCGTTAAGTGATACTTAGTCAAGTAGTAGAATTTTTTTTACTGTGAGTAATCCTCGCCACACTGTGAGCATATAAACCAACCTTCCTTAATTCCGTTCTGTTCTGTCATTTCTATTACTTCACCACCACAAGAACAAACAGACTTATTCATATAAGCAGAATTAACAAGGTGAATTATAAGTTGACTTCTATTGTCAAAGCCAAACCGTTTAACTAAGAAATTGATTTTTTTCAATTCCGTATCACTTAATCTAATCTCCAAACGTTTACCTTTTTTTAACATTTTAAAACCTCCTAATTATATATTGTATGAATAGTATATAAAACGTAC
>DUUN01000857.1 GCA_012841535.1 Gallicola sp.
CTTTTTTCGGAATATACTTATGCAATTATAAAAAAAATCAATAAGAAACTTGTCATTTTTCCATCAACGTTTGGACCTTTTTTATATGGCTGGACAACAAAATTATTCCAACATGTTTTTCCAAAAATTGATCTGGTTTATGCTCGAGATCAAGAATCATACGATATATGTAAGAAGCTATTAAAAACAGACAAAAATATTGTAAAAACATCAGACGTTGCCATTTTCCAGAGTTGGGAAAATAAAAAAAATGAATTCAAAAAAAAATATAACA
This sequence comes from Gallicola sp., assembly GCA_012841535.1. Classification (GTDB taxonomy): domain Bacteria; phylum Bacillota; class Clostridia; order Tissierellales; family Peptoniphilaceae; genus Miniphocaeibacter. Next base: position 275 of record DUUN01000857.1, read on the forward strand.
AACCGATCATCGGAATTTCGGTTATGAAATGGATATATGTCGCTAATATAGAAGACACAGCATATAGCAATTATACTTCTTATGTCGAAGAAATGGTACTGTTAATTGATCGGATATTATCAAATTATAACGTTCATATTATTTTATTTCCTACTAACTTCCCTGTACATGGAGCACAGGGTGATGATGTAAAAGTTTGTGATGAGATTTACCAAAAATGCAATCGTCCAAAGGATGTTTCATATCTGAAAAATTTGGTTTCTCCCAGAGAATTCAAAAGTATGCTAAGTGCTTCAGATATCAATATTATAACCAGGATGCATGCATGCATCCTTTCCACAAGTGCTTATGTACCCACTATTGGAATCGCCTATTTGTTTAAAGTTAAAGAATATATGAATGATATTGGATTAGGCGATTTTTGTGTCGATATTGAATATTTTGAGCATAAGAAAGTATTTATGATGTTTGAAGAGATGTGGAATAGAAAACAGGAAATCTGCGATAATTTACAGAATATTATTGAGAATAAAAAAGTACAACTTTTGGAATCACTGAACGAAATAGATTCAATAATATTAAATGAAAATCCTTCTTATAAATAACCAACATTACCGCAAAGGAGGAGCTCATACAGTTTATTTCAATACGGGTGAACTGTTACAAAAACATGGGCATGAAATTTATTACTTTGCAATGAAAAATGAATACACATTGCCTTATGAATATGATGAGTTTTTTCCTAATGCAATAGACTATAGAGAACTTTCTTTCTTGAAAAAGACAAGAGCTACGAAATCTTTTATCTACAATAAAGAGGCGTACAAAAAACTAAATGAGTATATTAAATTAATAAAGCCGGACATAGCTCATGTCCATTTATTTATGGGCGGACTGACGGTTAGTATATTAGAAGCCTTAAAAGAAAATAATATTCCGGTTGTACATACTGTTCATGATTACCGTTTAATTTGTCCTGCATACCTGTTTCTTAATGGGGAGAATGAAATTTGTGAACAATGTAAAAAAGGGAAATTTTATTGGTGTCTTGTTAATAAATGTTCTGAAAGGTCTTTTTCACAAAGCGGAATATTGGCATTAGATGCATATTATAGAGAATGGTATAAAAAACCGTATAATCTCATGGATTCTCTTATTTTCGTCAGCAATTTTGCAATGCAAAAACATCAAGAATTCGAACTCCCAAAAGATGTAAATTGCTCTGTATTATATAACTTTATATTAAATCTTCAAACTTACGTTCCAAATCACC
>DUUN01000070.1 GCA_012841535.1 Gallicola sp.
GCTATTATTTGTTAACAAATAATAGCTAGTCTTTATTTTCAAATAGTATTCTATTTCACTATAATTTTTATTTTTTCTTTTAATAAGATAAATTCTGCCCAATTACTTTTTCCAACTTGTTCTCCATCTGTATGACAGTGAAGCTCTTTAGAAGTTTCAATTTTAAAATATTTTCCCTTTGAAATATAAACATCCTTACTTTTAACATGCTTGCCTGAAAATGCTCTAAGGGTTAAAAATGCCAATTTAAATTTATTTCTAGTATTTATTATACAAAAATCAAAAATATCATCGTAACCTTTTGCATCAGGACAGAACTTTACTCCCTTACCTTCATATGGTGTATTCATAATTACAGAAAAAAAGGGAGAATTGAAAATATTTGTTTTTCCTTCCTCTATAACTGTAAAAGCTACTGGCTTAAACTGAAAAATTACCTTTAAAGTACTAAAGATATAGACTAATTTACTAATAGGTGTATTTTTAAATATTTTCCTAAATTTTGAATTATTAACAGTGTAGGTTATTTGGGCATCAAATCCAATTCCGGAAGATACAATAAATTTTCTTTCAGAAAAACTATTTTTAGTTTTCCCAATATTATAATTAAGGATTTTTTTAGGAGACAAAATTATTTCCAAGTAATTTTGCAAACTTGTTTTATAACCATAGGACCTTACAAAATCATTACCAGAACCTATGGGAATAACTCCTAAGGTAACTAAATCAAAGTTTTTCAAACCGTTAATTACTTCATTTATAGTACCATCTCCACCAATAATACCAATGGTTATTGGTTTCACTAAATTCTTAGAAATTTCATCAGCAATAAAATCTGCTCTTTTTTCCCTAGTAGTTAAGGCAAAATCATATTCTATTTTTCTATTATCTAAAATTTTTTTTAATTCTTCCCAAGTTTTCTCACCTAGTCCTGAACTAGCATTGGGATTAATAATAAAATAAATCATATATCCAACTCCATTACTTCATTAATTATAACCTATTTAGAAATAAAAGATATATATTGACAAAAAAAAGAAAAATCATATAATATGTTAGGGAGCTAACTAGAAAAGGTGAAATTATGAATAAAATATATTGTGGGAAAAAAATTAATATAGCGTCAAAAAAAATTAAGTGGGGTTTTGACCAAATGGCAGAAAAATACGGTGTAACTGGTACACAAGCTAGAATTTTAAATTTTATTGTCAGAAAAGGTAAAAACTATGAGATTTATCAAAAAGAAATAGAGGAAGAATTTAATTTAAGACGTTCAACAGTAACTGGAATAATTCAATTAATAGAGGGAAAAGAACTTATTACCAGGACAATTTCTAAAGAAGATGCTAGAGTAAAAAAAATAAAATTAACAAAAAAGGGGATAGACTTACAGAAGAAAATATCTGTTGAAATTAATAATTACGAGAAAATACTAACAAATGGAATTAGTAAAGGGGATTTGGAAATACTTTCAAAAGTATTAGATAAAATAATGAGTAATATAGAAGAGAATATTTAGGGGGTGCATATGTTAAAAAATATTTTAAAATCCGTAAGGGAATATAAAAAAGATAGTTTTTTAGCGCCGTTATTTGTTTCCTTTGAAGTTATATTAGAAGTTTTAATGCCTTTTATGATGGCATGGATAATAGACAAGGGCCTGGCAAAACAGGACATGGAATATATAACAAAAATAGGAATAATTCTAATAATAATGGCAATTTTGTCTTTAATATCAGGAGTTTTAGCAGGTAGATTTGCCGCTAGTTCATCAGCTGGATTTGCAAAAAACTTAAGACTTGATATATTTAAAAAAATTCAAACATTTTCTTTTCAAAACATTGATGAATTTTCAACATCAGGATTAGTAACAAGATTAACAACAGATGTTACAAATATACAAAATGCCTATCAGATGTTAGTTAGAACAGTAGTTAGGTCACCGTTGATGTTAATATTTGCCTTAGTTATGGCACTAAGAATTAATTTTAAAGTTGCAATGATATTTTTAATTATTATTCCATTTTTAGGAGTAATATTATTTCTTATAATATTAAAAGCCCATCCAATTTTTGAAAAAGTCTTTGATGAGTATGATAACTTAAACAAGGTTGTACAAGAAAATGTTTCAGGAATAAGAGTTGTAAAATCCTATGTAAGAGAAGATGAGGAAATTAAAAAATTTGACAAAATGTCACTTTTAATTTTCAACCTATTTAAAAAGGCAGAAAAAATAGTTGTTTTCAACAATCCGGTTATACAGTTTTCAATATTTACAGCAATAATTTTTATTTCATGGATTGGCTCAACACAAATAATTTCAGAAACTATGACAACAGGTCAACTTATGAGTTTAATAACCTATGCTTGGCAAATATTAAATAGTCTAGTAATGTTTTCAATGTTATTTGTAATGATAATTATTGCAAGAACATCTATGGAAAGAATATCGGAAGTATTAAATACTAACCCAAATCTAGTTAATGGAGAAAATCCAATAGAAGAAGTGGAAAATGGGGAAATAGTATTTGAAAATGTTGGATTTAGCTATGTTGATGATATAAATAAACTAGCCTTAAGGGATATAGACTTTAAAATAGAATCAGGGGAAACAGTAGGAATAATTGGTGGAACAGGTACTGGTAAATCTACCTTAGTTCAATTAATTCCAAGATTATACGATGTAACATTAGGACAGGTTAAAATAGCCGGTAAAAATGTTAAGGACTATGATTTAACTGTTTTAAGGGATTCTGTAGCCATGGTATTACAAAAAAATGTACTTTTCTCTGGAACTATTAAAGAAAATTTAAAATGGGGAAATAAAGATGCTAGTGATGATGAAATAATTCATGCATGTAAATTAGCTCAAGCCCATGATTTTATTATGAGTCTACCAGATGGTTATAGTACTATATTAGACCAGGGAGGAACAAATCTTTCTGGAGGACAAAGACAAAGGGTTTGTATAGCAAGGGCCTTGTTAAAAAATCCTAAAATCTTAATTCTAGATGATTCTACTTCAGCTGTCGATACTAAAACCGATGCATCGATTAGAAAAGCCTTTAGGGAGGAAATTCCTAATGTTACTAAAATAATAATAGCTCAAAGAATTCATTCTATTGAAGATTCAGATAAAATTATTATTTTAGACCGAGGGAAAATTGTGGCTATTGGCTCACCAGAAGAGCTAATGAAAACCAATAAAATATACCAAGAAATATATAACTCTCAACAGAAAGGAGGATTATTTGATGAACAGTAGTAGAGGAAAAACTGCAAAAAGATTATTAAAGTATGTATTTGGAACATATAAAATACAATCTGTAGTTGTAGCAATTACAATATTTATTAGTTCAATTTCCTATCTAGTAGGACCTTTGTTTGTAATGTATCTTATAGATAATGTAATAACTCCTTTAATTGGAAGTCAAAATCCTGACCTTTCACATTTAATAAGAACAATTATTTTAATGGGAGCCTTGTATTATACAGGAGTAATAGCAAATTATATCTACAGTAGATTAATGGTAAATATTGGCCAAGGGGTCTTAAAAAGAATTAGAGATGACCTTTTCAAACATATGCAAAGTTTACCAATAGAATTTTTTGATAAAAATAGCCATGGGGATTTAATGTCACTTTATACAAATGATGTTGATGCTTTAAGACAGATGATTACCCAAAGTATACCAGATACCTTCTCGTCTTTAATAACAATAGTAACTGTATTTATAGCAATGGTTATAATAAACATACCACTTTCTATTTTAGCAGTTGTTATGGTAATAATAATGATGATTGCAGCAAAAACAATAACATCAAGAAGTGGAAAATATTTTGTTAGACAACAAACGGACATTGCAAATGTAAATGGTTTTATAGAGGAAATGATTAATGGTCAAAAAGTTATAAAGGTTTTTAACCATGAAAATAGCACAGTAGAGGATTTTGAAAAATTAAATGACAGACTTTGCCACAGTGCTACAAATGCCAATAGATTTGCCAATATAATGATGCCAGTAGTAAATAATATTGGTTTTATCCAGTATGTTTTAACTGCCTTTGTCGGCTCTGTTTTAATAGTAACAGGCTTTAGTGCAATAACAGTTGGAACAATTGCATCATTCTTACAACTAACAAGAAGTTTTGCCATGCCATTTGGAAGAATATCAAACCAGGCCAACTTTATAATAATGGCATTAGCAGGAGCAGAGAGAATTTTCAATGTTATAGACATAGAACCGGAAGTTGATGAAGGTAATGTAACACTGGTTAATGCAGAATTTAAAGACGGAGAATGTACAGAAACCGATTGTAAAACAAGAACATGGGCTTGGAAAGTTCCAGTAGAAGATGGCTATAAATATGTAGAATTAAAAGGTGATGTAAGATTTAAAGACGTAACCTTTAGTTATGATGGTAAAAAAACCATCCTTCATGATATAAACCTTTTTGCAAAACCGGGACAGAAAATTGCCTTTGTAGGTTCAACAGGAGCAGGAAAAACCACAATAACAAATTTAATAAATAGATTTTATGACATTCAAAAGGGACAAATTCTTTATGATGGAATAGACATTAAAAGAATAAAGAAAGATGATTTAAGACGTTCACTTGGAATGGTACTACAAGATACTAATCTTTTTACAGGAACAATAATGGAAAATATTCGTTACGGTAGATTAGATGCAACAGATGAAGAAGTTAAAATGGCAGCAAAACTTGCTAATGCAGATTTCTTTATTAATCTTTTACCTGACGGGTACAACACCATGCTTACAGACAATGGAGAGGAACTATCCCAAGGACAAAGACAACTACTGTCAATAGCAAGAGCAGCAGTAGCAGACCCACCGGTTTTAATACTAGATGAAGCAACATCCAGTATAGACACTAGAACAGAAGCAATAGTTCAAAAGGGAATGGACAGCCTTATGATAGGTAGAACTGTATTTGTAATAGCCCACAGACTTTCAACAATTAGAAATTCCAATGCAATTATGGTACTTGAAAATGGAAAAATAATTGAAAGAGGGGACCATGAGGACTTAATAAAAGAACATGGAACATATTATCAACTATATACAGGAGCTTTGGAGTTAGATTAATAATAATTACAAGAAAAAGGATATGGTTAAACTTAAATAGTTTACTATATCCTTTTGTAATTAAGATTTTCATTATATTGATAAATTAAACAAACTTAACCTGACTAGTAATAAATAGAAGTACAATTAAAAGTACAAAAGCTATTATAATAAGCTTATTTCATTTTTTCCACTTTTTTCCATCTTTAACATTTTCGTCAATATTTTTAACCATTTTAATATCCTCCTTTATAAGCTCGTCTAAGGAAAGATTTAAAAAATCCCTTAGTTGTATTAACATTTCAATATCAGGGTAGGTCCTTTCATTTTCCCAACTGGAAATTGTCTTGTCAGAGACATTTAAATTTTCAGCTAATGTTTTTTGTGTAAGTCCTAAATCCTTTCGTTTATTCATTATATTTTTTTCGATTGTCATATTCATCTCTTTTTATTAACATCATATACTTGTGTATTACAAAAACCTACCTATGATTTGTAGAATGGCTAAAAATAAAGGAATTCTATA
>DUUN01000721.1 GCA_012841535.1 Gallicola sp.
ACAAGAATATTATTAGTATAGTACAAAATGGCACTAAGTATGTAAATATAATTTTGAGTTTACTAATTTTCTTATTGATAGTGTGTTTAAATGAAATAATAACTTTATATGTAGGAGAGGAATATCTATCACTTGTACCTTGGTTAATAATTTGGCTACTTACACTACTACTAAGTCATCGTAATGTAATGACTTCACTTGTTTTTACAGAGAAAAGGTTAAAATCAATAGCATATATGGGTGCAATAGCAATGCTTTTAGCTATTATTGCTTATATGGTATTCGTTCCAATTTACGGAGTCGGTGGTGTAGTTATAGGATTTGCAATTCATGAAATAATACATTCATTGTTCTATTATGCTTATTTCATACCGCAAAAATTTAAAATAAATACCAAAAGGATCTTTTTACGTCAGGTACTCCCTGTATGGCTTTTATTTGGAGGAGTTAGTGGAATACTATTATCTATACAAATAAATGTAAAGACTTCAATTTTGTCGATTTTTATTTTGAAAGTAAGTTTAACCATGATTGTAATGCTCATATTAATTTGGCTTGTTTTGCTGAATTATAAAGACAAGCAGGTTTTATTTTCTATTATTCACAATAAATAATAAAAACTTATGATTTTTGTTCCATTTGTATATTTTTCTATTTTCTTTGCGCTTATGTGGAGAAAACAAAAATCCTTTAATGTCGGTTCAATAATAACACTTTTCTATATAATATCTTCTTTTTTTGCAATCCTTATTAAGACTAATAACTTATGGATATTTCATTTTCCAGAAATAAAAATTATACCTACATTTCTCTATTGTACACTTTTGACAGTATCAATATTACCCTTTTATAAATTTAGAAGTGATAAAATAAAATTTATTACACTACAGAATAGCAAAGTCTTTATCCCTATTAGTTGGATACTTATTATTTTATCTTTTATTTCATTAGCTCTAACCATAAATGACATAAAAACATCTTTTACATTGAGTTTTGGGGATATAAGAAATGAGTTTTATCAAGATACTGGCTCTTTTCAAGAATTTTCAGGACTACCATGGTACCAATATCTTATTAATTTTGCCCCATCTTTTTCTCCTGTTTTATTATTGTTTTTCTTTTATAGTATTGTATATATGAATAACAAAAAAATTTTCAATATATTACTAATACTAGCATCCATTGTATTATCACTTAATAGTATAACAACAGCTGCAAGAACACAAATTATTTATTGGTTATTCACGTTTATAGCATTTTACGTTTGTTTTAATCCACAGATGACCGGTGCAATCAAGAGGAAAGTAAAAATACTCTTCACTATAATTGGTTTTATTGGTATAGTTTATATTGTTAGTGTAACAATATCACGTTTCGGAGAACGTGATATTGGTAGCAAAGGAAGTTTTATTTCCTATGCTGGTCAATCTTTTCCTCAGTTTTGTAATGTGTATAATAAATATACATTTGATGAATTAACTTTTGATAGAGTTTTACCAATTTCAAGTAAATACATAATGAGAAATAAATTTACAAACACTGAATATAGAGAAAAACAATCGATGCGGATCGGAGCAGAAACTGGTGTTTTTTTTACATTCTTGGGAGATGCTATGCTTGACTTTGGTAAGGTCGGAATGATATTCTATACTCTTATTTTTTATTTAATATCTACGTATGCTTTAAGAAGGAGTAATAATTTTGTTATTTCTTTATCGCAAATGATAATTTTTACACTATTATTACGCTTACCATTGCTTGGTTTATTTGCTTATGTCTATACATCTATACAGTCTTCTGTATTAATTATTGGAAGCTTAATTATAGCAGTTTTATTTAAACAGTACAAACTTCGTTAAATGGGAAAAACTAAAGTCTACTGCATTATTGTCACATATAATGCAATGAAATGGGTTGATAAATGTTTAGGTAGTTTACGCGAATCTACAATTCCAATACACCCAGTTATTATTGATAATTCTTCTAGCGACGAAACGGTTGAATATATATCAACAAATTATCCAGAAGTTCATATTATTAT
>DUUN01000582.1 GCA_012841535.1 Gallicola sp.
AATTAATTGAATTAATATATAATAAACCAGCAACTACTAAGAAAATGCCCAATAATCTATTTATGCTTTTTGTTGTCATAAAAAAGCTCCTTTCATTATTGTTATACAAAGTATGAATGATTGTCAGATACTATACAATGAATGTACAACTAAATAGAAGTGTTTGGTTGTCCTTATAAGTAAATTGCATATGAGATAGGAAAAATCCATCCAAAGATAAGAAGCATAAAAAAGAAGCAACAATGTTGTTATGAAGATGACAAAAAAGTTTAAAGTCGATTTAATTATTGACTAAGACAAGTCGGCAAAACAACTTTTGTTCATAATTTAGATGAATCGTTTGGTCTTCTCGAAAGCACTAATAAACCTCAATGATATACTTGATAACCAAGAATAGAAAAAATCTTTGATCAATAGAAGCATTTATTTGAGATCAAATCATTGACAGCAACCACCATATTAATATACAATACTAGTGTTACTAATAGTAACATGAAGGAGGGCGTATGGACAACATTATTTTAGGTTTATTATTCTTACAAAACAGAACTATTTATCAATTAAGAGAACGCATTGATAAAGGGTTAAGTCTCATGTACAGCAGTAGCACGGGAAGTATTCAAGCAGCCATAAAAAAACTTCTAGCACAAGGATTCATTGAATTTGAAAATATACTAGAAAATAGTAAACATAAAAAGATCTATTCTATTACGAAAAGTGGCAGACATAGTTTTAATGAGTGGATAAATACTCCCATAACTGGCCAAATTAGTAAACACCCAGAACTGACTAAGATTTATTTTCTAGGTTATTCAACACCTGAAAATCGCATCAAAATAATTGAAGAACATATCCAACAATTGACCCAGCAATATGAAATACTTAAAGCAATTTGTGAAGATGGCCAGAATATTAAAGTAAATCCTAAGCACAAAGACATTGTATACTATCAACTTGCGACAGCACGCTATGGACGAGACCAAGCCAAATTCACCATCAAATGGTACAAAGATTTATTAAACAAACAAGGAGCTTAATATGCAACAAAAATAACTCAAACACTCACCAATAACCTATTATACCAATACCAATAATTATGCCGAAACACTAGTATTTTTACACGCTGCCTTTGTCAATCACCAAATGTTTGACACGCAGATAGAGTATTTCAAGAATCAATACAATATTATCGCTATTGATCTCTTAGGGCATGGCCAATCCACGCAAGTCAAAAAAGGGGAAAGCATTACTTCTATGTCACAATGGATATTGGAAATTTTAGAAGAAGAAAACATATCTAAGGCTCATTTCTTAGGGGTTTCACTAGGATCCATCATAGCCCAAGATTTTGCGAATAGGAATCCAGATTTGGTACAATCCCTAGCATGTTTCGGAGGCTATGATATTAATAATTTTGATGCAAAAGCTCAGAAAGAAAACAGCATGAATCAAATGTTAATGATGGCAAAAGCAATTTTCTCTATTAAATGGTTTGCCGAAAGCAACAAGAAAATATCAGCCTACACACCAAAAGCCCAACAAGCATTCTATGAAATGAATTTAGAATTTCCTAAAAAGTCCTTACAATATCTATCATCATTAAACAATATGATCAATCAACATCAAACCAAGTCACGGTCATATCCATTAATCATAGGATATGGAGAACATGATATCCCAATGTCCAAACAACTCTCTCAAAGTTGGCATGAAGCTGAACCATTGAGCCAGCTAGTATTCTTTGAAGAAGCCGGTCATTGTGTCAATATGGACTCACCTGATAAGTTCAATAAAGTTATGGAAACTTTTTGGCATCAACAGCACGTAATTTGAGTTGACTAAAGACATAAACAAAGTGTATATTATCCTTAGATGGGAGATATTCTATGGCTAAATATGAAACAACACTAAGAGGAGATTTACACAGTTTTATTGATTTTTTAGAAAACAATCAATCACGATTAGGATCATCAATTTCATTAGAAGATTCAAGTGTTTATAGAATAGGTGATGTCAATGTCGCCATCTATGTTTTAGAACGATATTCTTATCTAGGAAGCAATCGAGTTAGCTTGAGTATCACCTTAGTTGAATATCAAAATTCAATTAAATGTACAGCCATTACATCAGGAGGAAGTCAAGCCGTCTTCTTTAAAATCAATACTTTTGGTGAAGAAGCATTCCTCGATAAATTTGTCGCTTTAATAAATAGCTATTAGATACTATGAAAAAAAGGACCTCAGGTCCTTTTTAGTTTCTTAACTTTGGTGGAGCGTAACGGGATCGAACCGTTGACCTCCTGCGTGCAAGGCAGGCGCTCTCCCAGCTGAGCTAACACCCCAAAAAAAGAAATGGTGGAGCGTAACGGGATCGA
>DUUN01000603.1 GCA_012841535.1 Gallicola sp.
TCAATGATTTCGAAGCTATGAAATTATCAATTCCATTAAAATCAACAATAAAAGAACATTGATGATTTCCATCACTAATCACCTTACTAGTGTAATCATCCTTCAGACTATCACTCAGTTTTAGATCTGTTGAATTAGAAGGTACGCATCGGCCTATAATTTGAGATGCACCTCGTCTATGCTATAAATTTCTGCAGGCACACAAAAGTTATGGGAACAACAATACAGTTTACAATAATCTAATAATTAGTACCTTTGATATGATAGCATAAACAAAGAGGTGAATATTATTTATTATTCACCTCCCTGTTTTGTAGAAAAGCTGTTCTTTGTATTACTTATGTGTATATAACTCACCTTTTAAGTGTGCAAATACATAAACACCATCATCAATAAATTTTTTTAATTTTCTAATAGTTATTTTGGTTATATATTTGCTATTACTATGTATTATATCATTTCTAAGCTTTCTATATGTATCCCATCTCTCATAAAACCTTGGTACATATTTATCCATTTTATTTTTTAGTCCCTCAGATAAAAATGAATCAATAATATTTAAACAAGATTGTATTCCACTATTTTCATATGCTTTTAAAAAAGTAATCGCCCCAGATGGCGGTAAATTTAATTTAACTATATCAGCAAAATAATCATTAAATAATTGCTCCATAACTGATATAGCCATAATTACATAGGGCTTTCTAAAATGGTTCTTCAAGAAAAGCGTAATATTCAATGATATAACTTCAGCAATATCATATTTTTCAAATTTATTTATATAATTTTCAAATTCCACAATTATGTCTGTTTTATTATCTATGATGTTATCCATATACTTACTTTTTATTTCTTCATATCTATTTAAATACTTATCAAGTTTTGTTATCTCTATTGAGTAATTTTCCTGAAAGATATTTTCTTGAATTTCTTTCAATATTAGTTTATCTTTTTCCTTTGCTTTTTCAAAAAGCATATCAGCAGAAATAATAAAATCTTGAGCAGATAATGAAGGAAAACTATTCTTCATTGTAATTACCCAACCGCAAGTACAAGTATCCACTCGGTTACAAATATTGTTTAAATTCTCATCAAAATCATTAAAATTATAATTAATCAAATTTCCACAATCATCACATATAAAATAAGTTTTCATTTTACTCACTTTCATAGAATGAGACATATAAACCTTTAATTAAGAAATCTCTTGACTACGATATTAGTTTTCGTTTTATGCTTATCTCCTGTTTTATCTAAAGCATAAATTATTAGCTTTTTACCAACTGGAATCCAGTCTTTATTATAATGAGTCTTTAGTTCGCTTATCATTGTATTTTGTTCAAAAAATATAGTTTTTGTTTCCTCTTGTTCAAGCGTAAATGGAAATTCAACACGCCCTATACCCTTAATTTGTGCTAAATTCATATACATATTATTTTCTTTTCCTTTTATCCATAAAGAAGATATAGTACAAGTTCTTATGCCTCTATTTTTAATTGTCACAGTGTAATAGTGCTTAGTTCCGTTTCCAAAATCCGCCAATGCACCTGTAAATTCTAATTCAATCTTCTTTAACAAGGGTTGCCTGTATTGTAATAAAGCAACTATTACGGCTGTAGCTGTTATTAAAGAACCAATTGTTGTTCCGATAGCACCGAATGCAGTCCAAAAAATGTTCCAATCCATATAATCACACTCCAATTTACTATGGTATCCTTATTATACCATTTATACTATTTAATCTCAAACTATAATGGGTTTTAGAATGAGCCACGAAGCCCGTAACCGCCGAATGAAACTTGAAAAAGAGACTTGCTAAAGCTTACGAGACCGGATACTGTAGAGGTGTCCAAATAACGGTCGTTTTTGACATACATTCGGTGGTGACGGGATAATCGGGCTTTGAAGGGCGTGAAAGTGTGTCATAAAACGGCCCATAATCAAAATAGATTATGAAGCGTTATTGGAGCAGTATAAGGCAA
>DUUN01000306.1 GCA_012841535.1 Gallicola sp.
AAATAGGCCAATTTGGTAATGGTCCTGAAGAATATATATCGCTCAAATCTTTTTTCATTAATGAGAAGCGAGGCCATGTAACCATAATAGATGAAATGAAAAGTTCTTTTATTACTTATGATCTTAAAGGTAAATTTGTTTCTTCTATTCCTATTCCATTAAATAATATTAAATCCGCAAATTATGCATTACTTACAGGAGATAATAAATTGTTAATCAATTATTTAATTTCATTTGAAGATAATAAAGCATATAGTTTTATGAACAATAAAAATTTTACTAAAATAGAAAATATTTTTAACTACTATCCCATTGAAGTTAGTGGATATATGTATCCTTTTTCGGATCATCCAATGACCAAAAGTGATGATGGTATAGATTTTATAATGCCATTATCAGACACAGTATTTAATTTCGATAAAGGAGTAACAAAACCTAAGTTTTTAATTGAAACGCCATCAAAAATTGCGCCCAAAGAATATTTTAAAACTGATATTAAAAATTCTTATAACTATTTGTTATATGAATATTCTAAAAAAGGTTATTTCCCCGGATTTGAATCTATTTTTGAAACAACTCATCATATATTATTAAATTATAAAAAAGACGGAATAATACTGGGGTATTATATTGCAAATAAAAAAGAACAAAAAGGGACATATCTTTTGTATACTATGAATAATAAAATAGAAAAAGTCCCTTTTTTTGGAATAAAATGTTCAGATCCCAATTATTTTATAGGCGTTTCAAGCGCTCAAGATTTATTAAATATTAGGAATCAAATCAAAGAAAATGATGAAACTATGGAATTAAATAAAATAATAAATAATTTAAAATTCGATGATAATCCTGTTCTATTTTTATATGAAATAATTTATTAAATATGCGTGGCTCACATCTGGGGAGGCGGAACTTCTGTAGGCGAAACAGAACCATGGTGTCCACCGGGTACCTCCTATCACTCTGGAGCAGAAGATTGGAGTGATGATTGTGAAGTAAGTGAGGCAAATACATGTAGTATTGGATTTACAGTTCCCGATTGGGTTCCATATATCGGGGGATTGAGTTGTTCTGTAGTCAATTTTACATACACTCTAACTTTCCCCGGAACAAAAAATGAATGTCATTATACGGGAAATCCGTCTCAGTACTGCTGTGCATTCTATTGTAGAAAAAATAATTAAGTATGCAAAAGTTATAGGGGTATGATTTGTCCCCTATAACTTTTAAAAAAATATTAAAATGAAAAGAGAATTTCAAGCTTCCATAATTTTGATTTTTGTTATTAGCATTTCTTTTTCATGCAATAAAAAACCAAAAAACGATAATAATATTATAGAATCTTCTAATTTTACAATATTAAATATAAATCCAAAACAATTTAAAGAAAAAGATTGCTATAAATTCTCAAAATTTTGTGATTCAATTACTTATATCCCTTTAGAAACTAAGGATAGTTTTTTGATTGGGAGTATAGATAAAATTATCGTACAAAATAATAAAATCTTTATTCTGGATAAGATAACCGAATCAATTTTTTGCTTCGATATCAATGGTAAATTTCTATATAAGATTGACAGAAAAGGTAATGGCCCGGAAGAATATATTTCAATTGGGGATTTTCAAGTAAACTCGAAAGATGAGGTCATTATATATAGTTCAAGCCAGGGATTCTTATTTTATAAAAATGGCAGGGTGACTAAAAAAATTGAATCCTCCGTTATTGCTTCAGATTTCTATATAGATGAAAGAAATTCGATTTACTTATATACTGGAAGATCTGCTAATAAAGAGATCTTCAAAGATTTTCCCAAACAATATAGATTGATTAAAATATTTGATGGTGCAATAACTAAAAATTATTTACCTTATAATTTTGATGAGCGTTACTTGCGAATTCCACAAGCACGGAATACTTTTTTTCTATTACAAGATACCTTGCATTTAATAGAGTATTTGAACCAAGAAATATATTCTATTTCCAATGATAGTTTAAAACCCAAGTATAAAATCCGTTTTACTACAAATAGCAATAGTTTTAATTTCAATAATAAAAAAGAATTGAACACGTCTATAATCGAAAAAATAAAGGAGAATGATTATACAAGATTGATATCATATATAGAAACTATTGACTATTTATTTATAAGTTATAATGTAGAAAATTTAATGATGTATAGTTATATTAGAAAAAAAGATCTTAAAATAAATAACGCGGGCCTATTTTATTTTGATGATTTTAATGGCATATCTTTTGGTGGAAAATTCTTATATTCAACAGGTAATGAGTTAATAGGTTACATCGAACCCGATCTTTTTCTCAATTTATTAAAGAATAGAAACGATATTTCTTCCAATTTGAAATCATTAAAAAGAAATTTGAATTCTGCTGATAATCCATTAATTATAAAATTAAAATTAAAATAATAAAAATGAAAATCATTTACATCTTTTTCTTCCTCCTTATATTATCAGTAAGTTGTGATCGAGAAAAAAAGAATTACGATAAAACTTTGAGCATAGAACCTCAATATTCAAAGTATATGTTAGATAATCTATTTAATGAAGAATTTGTTTTTCCCGACAAATATAAAGTAATCAATTTAGAAGGCGATTCTATTATGTTTAAATCATTACTTGATTCACCTAAAATTATAATAAGACTTACCGAAGGATATTGTGAGAGTTGCATAATAGAACAAATAAATCTTATCAATTCATCAATTGAATCTCCTCAAAATACGATTTTAGGCTTAGCAACCTATGGCAATTTAAGACAATTTAAAGTTTTTGGAGAAAAATATAAAATCAACTTTCCTATATATTTTATTCCACATTCTGACAGTGAAATAATATTTTCTATAAATGACACATATCAATTACCTTATTATTTTTTTATTGATAGCACGTTGATTTCCAAATACATTTTTCGACCGTATATTGCTTATCC
>DUUN01000393.1 GCA_012841535.1 Gallicola sp.
AAAATTTCATTCAAATAGAAAACTTATTGAAATTGTAGATTTATATTTTTACTCCGAAAACTTTTTTGAATCAATGGTACTTATTGGATAACCTTATAGAAAGGCGAACAAACTCAATTATTAATATAGCAAAAAAGCAAACCACCCGCTATGGGTGGTTTCAGAGTGTTGACAAAAAGGTGTTAGAAACAAAATTTTAGCACCTTTTTTTTGATTTATTAAGTTTTTAATTGTAACTTTGTAAGATTTCAACTTAGAAATGATAGTTTTAAAAAAATAATTAGAAATGTTCATTCCATTTCTATGTAACAGATTAGCCATTTTCTTGTAATTAGCCATAGCAAAAATGATAAGATTCCTATTTTCATTCTTTTTTAGTCCTCTTACCAAAGTAAATCCTAGACAATGATTCATCTTACAATCCGCAAAGACTCTTTCAATTGTCTTCTTTCTTAACTCATATTTTTCTCTACCAACTTCACTTAACCTTATATCTCTTGTAATGTTTTTTGTGTTTTCAAGTAAGTGTCTAGTTAATGTTTTTGTTGATGACTTCGTACAGTTAGATTTAAATGGACATCCATCACAATCTTTCTTTGATGACTTGTATTGTAAATATCCTTGTGTGTTAACACCTTTGTAAGTGAGTTTTTTACCATATGGACATGTATATTCATTCTTCTCTTGATCAAATTTAAAGTTTTTTTTAAATAATCCATTACTTCTTAAACCTTTTGGTCTTACATATGGAACTATTGGAACTCTTCCTCTATTTAGTATTTCATTTATAATTAATGATCCAGTATATCCTGCATCCATTAATGTGTAATCAACTTTTGGGTGTTTTTCTAAATAAGGAATAATAAAATCTACTCCTGCATTATTATCATTAACATTACCTGGATATGTCTTACATCCAACTATCCAACCATTTTTATCACATGCTGTTTGAACACTATATGCAAATTGCTTTTCCTTTTCTCCTTTATGAAACATTCCACTTTCAGGATCAGTTCTACTTACTGCTACTTTCTTAACAGTATTAAAATTAATCTCTTTCTTTCCTTCTTCTGTTCTAATTTTATTTAGTTCATCTTGCAATGCTTTAACATATCTATTGGTATCTTCCTTAACATATTTTTCATCTGCTTTTCTCTTGTTGGCATAAGCTTTAATATGTGTTGAATCTACAAAGATTGTATCTTCGCTTAATAGTCCTTTTTTGATTACTTGTTTTAATATTTCTTCAAATATTTCACTAAATATATTTGAATCTGCAAAACGTCTACGATAATTTTGTGAGAATGTTGAATAATGTGGTATAGGATCACTAAAATCAAATCCCAAATACCAACGATATGCTGCATTTACTTCTATTTCACTTATCGTTTTTCTCATAGATTTGATACCAAACAAAAACTGAATAAATACTATCTTAAATAGTACTACTGGGTCTATACTTGGTCTTCCCGTACAGTCACTATATAAATATTTTACTTTATCTCTTATAAACTCGAAGTCGATTGTCTTAGCTAGTTTTCTAACTAAATGATCCTTAGGAACCAAATCATCTATACTAACAACTTGCATTGTATTCAAAGACTTATTTTCATTTTTTGTTATCATTCAATATCACCTTTACGCATATTATTATACCATAATATTGAATTTATTTCAATATGAGAATAAAGTAAAAGATACTCTTTCGAGTACCTTTGTCAACAGTCTGAGCCATAGTTATAAACTATGACTAAGAATAAAATATCAGATATTACTTATGGCTACGATTTTAGTGATAGTAT
>DUUN01000042.1 GCA_012841535.1 Gallicola sp.
TAATGAAATTTGTAGAGATTTTTCAATAAATATAGTATAATTATTTATAGAGAGAAGGTTCGATTATGAATAAAAAAATAGAACAAATTGAAAAACTTGTGTTAAAACTTAATTCATTAAGGCCTTTTACAAGTGGAGAACTTCAGAGATTAAATGAAGAATTTGTTATTGAATATACTTATGATAGTAATGCGATTGAAGGTTCAACCTTAACGTTGGATGAAACAGCTTTAGTTTTAAAAGAAAATATAACAATTGGAGAAAAACCTTTGAACGACCATTTAGCAGCTATTGGTCATAAAGAAGCGTATTTTTATGTAGAAGAATTAGTAAAAAATAAGGAACCTTTAAATGAAAACCAAATACTTGATATTCATAGTTTAGTTCTAATGGATCGCCCACAAGATAAAGGAAAATATAGAAACTTACCGGTAAGAATCATGGGGACAAGTGCTATATTATCAGAACCATATATGATAAAAAAACATATGGAAGAATTGTTAGAATGGTATCACAGTGAAAGTGATTTAAACTTGCTTGAGAAATTAACTTTACTACATTTGAAATTTGAAACTATTCATCCTTTTATAGATGGTAATGGAAGAACTGGACGTTTGATATTAAATTTAGAATTAATGAAAAATAGTTTTGTTCCGATAAATATTAAAAATAAAGATAAACGAAGATATTATGATGCTTTTAAAGCCTATAATGAATTTAATAATTATGAATTGATGGTAGATTTAATTTGTGATTATTTAATAGAGGAAATAACAAGATTTATTGAAATAAAAGAATAAGACTACTATGAGACTATAGTAGTTTTTTGTAATAGAAAGAGGTAAATATATGAATCCAGATCAATTATTTGAATATCTAATTGCAACAGATCAAATTGATGATGTGTTAGGTACTAAAGAAATTATTTTTTATTTAAATGGTAAGGTAAAAGAAAGGTTAGCTCTTACTTTTGATAATGCTTCTAGAACAAACGGTATGAAAGTTAAAGTTCATTTAAGTAATGGTAACAAAGTGATAGGTTATTCTTTTTTTGAATATGAACAGGATGAAAGGTCCGTATATGTAGGAATAGGTCTTACTGAAAAAAAGGAATTTGATTTAGTTGAAATACCATTTAAAGATATTATAAAAATAGAGGCGATATTATATAGCAACCCTAGATGGGGAGTTAAAGAAAATTTTGAGAGTTTTGAAATTTGAAATTATTCTAAATACATTGTAAAAAATTGTTAAAATATGTAAAAAATGTTATAATTTATATAGTAGTAGATTAGTAGAGGAGTTTTAGATATGAATAATAGTGGTAGTACCATATTAGGTTATGAAGATAAATTATGGTTAGCAGCAGATAAATTAAGAGGTAGTATGGATTCTGGAGAATATAAACATGTTGCTCTTGGATTAATATTTTTAAAGTATGTATCTGATGCATTTGAAACAAAGCATGAAGAATTAAAAAATGATCAGTATGCAGATGAGGAAGATAGAGATGAATATATATCTGAAAATATTTTTTGGGTACCAAAGGAATCAAGATGGAATTATATAAAACAATATGCTAATAGTCCTGAAATCGGGAAAATAATAGATAATGCTATGGAACAAATTGAAAAGGCCAATCCTAGTTTAAAGGGTGTTCTTAATAAAAATTATTCAAGACCTGAATTAGATAAAACCAGATTAGGTGAATTAGTAACATTATTTACTAATTTAGAAATTGGAACTGATAAAGCTCAAGAAATGGATATGTTAGGAAGGGTGTATGAATATTTTATTAGTAAATTTGCATCAGCTGAAGGGAAAGGTGGCGGAGAATTCTATACACCGGCTTGTATTGTTAAAACATTAGTAGAAATGATTGAACCATATAATGGAAGAGTATATGACCAAACAACTACAAATATGATACAAAAAATAAACCTTTTATTTGCAAGAAATCCCTTAAAATCAAAGGAAATATAGCCTTTTCTAAATTAATAAATGATTTAGAAGAGGCTGTTTTTTTATGCAATAAAATAATTATAATCAATAAAGCAGACTTAAATTAAATAGTGAAAGTTTTCTATGTGATATTGTAAAAAAACTTAATAGAGAAATTTTTGTATGTAAAATTACAAATTAAAAAAGAGCATTGTTGCTCTTTTATAAAGAATCTTTAAGGTTTAATCTTTTTAATTTTAATATTGGTTCTTCTTCGACTATTGCTAAAGAATATTTAATTCGTAGTATTTTTTTTACATTTTCAATTATTATGGTTTTATCTTCTGGAAAATAGTTAAATAGGTCAGTAGCTGAATTGTAATGCTGTGAAAAAGTTCCTTCCCATAAAGCATAATGATTGAATCCCGAAGCAATATAAAATGCAATGTACTCAGGCATAATAAATTCTTTTAGGAATTGTTCTGTAAGGACTCTATGTGGTCCTATATAATTTTCAAATTCTTCAGTAGTAATATCTTCGTCAGTACGTTTATGAAACATATTCAATCCTCCTATCATCGACATATTAACCCTAATAATTTAAAAAGTAAAGAAAATATTTAAATATTCAACTTTTGATACTGAAAATAAGAAAATAAGTGATATAATTATATTAGAGTGGAGGTATATCATGAAACCTAATTATAATAAATTATGGAAATTGCTAATTGATAAAAAAATTAAGAAAACACAATTAAAAGAGTTAGCTGGAATTAACTCAAATAGCATCGCAAAAATGGGTAAAGATGAACCAGTACATATGGAAGTATTGATGAAGATATGTGCAGCTCTAGAATGCGGATTAGAAGATATAGTAGAATTTGAAAATGGAGGTAATAAATAATGGCAAGTAATCGTGAAAGAGAAGAATTACATAAAGCAATATGGTCTATTGCTGACGATTTAAGAGGGTCGGTTGATGGCTGGGACTTTAAACAATACATTTTAGGTATAATGTTTTATAGATATATATCAGAAAACATAACAAATTATATTAATGACGGAGAAAGAAAAGCGGGAGATACTACATTTGATTATGCTAAATTAAATGATAGTGAAGCGGAATTAGAAAGAGAAAATCTTGTAAAAGAAAAAGGATTTTTTATTCGTCCGTCGGAATTGTTCTGTAACGTAATTAAAGCGGCGAAAAGTGATAGTACGACATTTGTGGATGTTGAAGGTAAAACAAAAAATGTAAAAGATAATTTAAATGAATATTTAGAAATGGTTTTTAATAACATAGAAAGTTCTGCAAAAGGTGCAGAGAGTGAAGATAACTTTGCTGGTCTATTTGATGATATAGATGTTAATAGTAATAAATTAGGTTCTACAGTTACTAAAAGAAATGAAAAACTTATAAAAATTTTAGATGGTATTGCGAGTATTAATTTAGGAAATTACCAAGACAATAATATTGATGCATTTGGAGATGCTTATGAGTTCTTAATGTCAATGTATGCTTCTAATGCTGGAAAGTCAGGCGGAGAGTTTTATACACCACAGGAAGTTAGTGAACTATTAACAAGACTTGCTATTGTAGGAAAAACAACAGTAAATAAGATTTATGACCCTGCATGTGGTTCTGGATCATTGTTGTTGAAGGCAGCAAAAATATTAGGTAAAGATAATGTTAGAAATGGTTTTTTTGGTCAAGAAATAAATTTAACAACATATAACCTTTGCAGAATAAACATGTTTTTACATGACATTGATTATGATAAGTTTGATATTGCTTGTGAAGACACTTTAATAACTCCGATGCATTGGGATGATGAACCATTTGAAGTAATAGTATCAAATCCTCCATATTCTATTAAATGGGTAGGAGAAGATAATGCAGTTCTTATTAATGACCCTCGTTATTCTCCTGCTGGTGTTTTAGCACCAAAATCAAACGCTGATTATGCATTCATTATGCATTCATTATCATGGTTAGCGACAAATGGAGTAGCATCTATTGTATGTTTCCCAGGAATTTTATATAGAGGAAGAGCAGAACAAAAAATAAGAAAATATTTAGTAGATAATAATTTTGTTGATTGTATTATTCAATTACCTGATAATCTTTTCTTTGGAACAAGTATTACAACATGCATAATGGTATTAAAGAAAGGAAAAAAAGATAATGGTGTATTATTTATTGATGCATCAAAAGAATGCGTAAAGGCTGGTAATAATAATAAGCTTACAGAAAAGAATATAGAAGATATTGTAAAAATATTTGAAAATAGGGTAGATGTTGAATACACTGCTAATTTAGTATCAAACAAAGAAATTGAAGAAAATGATTATAATTTGTCAGTATCAACTTATGTAGAACAAGAAGATACAAGAGAACATATAGATATTGATGTGTTGAATAAAGAAATAGAAGAAATAGTTAAAAGAGGACAAGAACTTCGTGATGAAATAAATAAAATCATTTCAGAGATTGAGGTGTAGTCTATGAATAAATTGCAAGAATTAATAGGTAATTTATGCCCGAATGGAGTTCGATATAAAAAATTAAGCGAGTTATGTATTTCATTAAAAAAAGGTACATTAAAAACTACTGATTTAAAGGAGAATGGAAAATACCCAGTAATAAACTCTGGCAGAGAATTATATGGATTCTATGATGAGTTTAATAATAAAAACGCAATTACATTTGCTGCAAGAGGAGAGTATGCTGGTTACATTAGTTATTTTAAAGATGAATTTTGGGCAGGTGGTTTATGCTATCCATATTCATCAAAGGATGAAAATATAATTACTAATAAGTTTCTTTATTATTATTTAAAAAGTAAAGAAAATATAATAATGGAAAAATTAGTTGCAAGGGGAGGTATTCCAGCACTTAATAAAGTTGATTTAGATAGATTTATGGTAGCCGTACCACCACTTGATGTACAATGTGAAATAGTCCATATCTTAGATGCCATAACATCACTTTCAGCAGAACTTAGATCAGAGCTTGAAGCAAGAAAAAAGCAATTTAACTATTATCGTGATGAATTAATAAAAAAAGCACCAGGTGTTGAATACAAAACTTTGGGAGAGATTTCTACTGAGATGTATAGAGGTGCGGGTATAAAAAGAGATGAAGTTACATCATCAGGTATTCCGTGTGTGAGATATGGGGAAATATATACCACATATAATGTTTTATTTGATACTTGTGTTTCTCATACAAATGAAGAAAAGCAAAAATCAAAGAAATTTTTTGGATACGGAGATGTCTTATTTGCAATTACTGGAGAAAGTGTAGAGGAAATCGGAAAATCAACTGTATATCTTGGTACTGATAAGTGTTTAGCTGGTGGAGACATAGTAGTTATGAAACATGAACAAAATCCTAAATATATAGCATATGCCTTATCTACAACTGAAGCTCAATTCCAAAAGAGTAAAGGCAAAGTGAAAAGTAAGGTTGTTCACACAAGTGTTCCGGCTTTAAAGGAAATATCTATTCCTATTCCATCGCTTGAAGAACAAGAACGAATAGCTAATTTAATAGAAAAATTTGATATAATTTGTAACGATATGATATCTGGAATACCTGCTGAAATAGAAAAAAGAGAAAAACAATATGAATATTATAGAGATAAATTATTGAGTTTTAAGGAGGTTGAAGTAAATGAGTAAGTATAATGTGGTAATGGAAATGGCTAATGCTACTGTTGTATCTGAATATGAACCGGAGAAAAAAAGGTCAGATGCTTATCAAAGTGAGGCAGCATTAGAAAAAGAATTCATTAGAATGCTTACTGAACAAGGATATGAATATTTAACAATAAATGATTCAGATGCACTTGTTAGCAATCTTCGTACTCAATTAGAATTATTAAATGATTATAAATTTAGTGAAAATGAATGGAATAGATTTTTTAATAATAATATTGCTAATAACAATGAAGGAATAGTAGAGAAAACTAGAAAAATACAAGAAGACCATATTCAAGTATTAAAAAAAGATGATGGAACTAGTAGAAATATTTATTTAATTGATAAAAAGAATATTCATAATAATAGATTACAAGTTATTAATCAATATGTAGAAAATGACGGTAATTATAATAATCGATATGATGTTTCAATTTTAGTTAATGGTCTTCCTTTAGTTCATATAGAATTAAAGAGAAGAGGAGTAGCATTAAAAGAAGCCTTCAATCAAATAAATAGATATCAAAGAGATAGTTTTTGGGCTGGATGTGGACTTTATGAATATGTTCAAATATTCGTAATATCAAATGGTACGAATACAAAATATTATTCAAATACCACAAGAGAAAGTCATATAAAAGAACAAGTAGGATCAAGAAATAAAAGTAAGAAAACAAGTAACAGTTTTGAATTTACTTCATTCTGGGCGGATGCTAATAATAAGGTAATAACTGATTTAGTTGACTTTACAAGAACATTCTTTTCAAAACATACTATCTTAAATATATTAACTAAGTATTGTGTATTTACATCAGAGGATTTATTACTTGTAATGCGTCCTTATCAAATTGTAGCTACTGAAAGAATCTTAAATAGAATTGAAGTATCTACTAATTATAAGAAAATGGGAACACTAGAAGCTGGTGGATATATATGGCATACAACAGGTTCTGGTAAAACATTAACATCTTTTAAGACTGCACAAATTGCAAGTAAGTTAGATTACATTGATAAAGTATTATTTGTAGTTGATAGAAAAGACTTAGACTATCAAACAATGAAAGAGTACGATAGATTTGAAAAAGGTGCAGCTAACGGAAATAGAAATACTAAAATATTACAAAAACAATTAGAAGATAATGAATCAAAAATTATTGTTACAACAATTCAAAAGTTAAGTGAGTTTGTTAAAAGAAATGCAACTCATCCTGCTTTTCAAAAACATTTAGTATTAATATTCGATGAATGTCATAGATCCCAATTTGGTGATATGCATAAATTAATAGTAAAGAATTTTAAAAATTATCATTTATTTGGATTTACCGGAACTCCAATATTTGCTAAGAATGCTACGAATAAATCTAATCCAGATTTTTGCACAACAGAACAAGCATTTGGAGATAAATTACATACATATACTATCGTTGATGCTATTAATGATGGTAACGTTCTTCCTTTTAGAATTGACTATGTTAACACAGTTAAGAAAAAAGAAGATATGACAGATAAAGAAGTAGAGGCAATAAACACAGAAGAAGCACTAGCATCACATGAAAGAGTTAGTAAAGTTGTTGAATATATTATTGAACACTTTGAACAAAAAACAAAACGTAATTCATTTTATGACTTAAAGGGACAAAGGGTTAATGGGTTCAATTCAATGTTTGCGGTTGCTTCAATACCAATGGCAAAGAAATACTATCTTGAATTTAAAAAGCAATTAGAAGAAAAGAATAAAGATTTAACAATAGCTACTATTTATTCTTTTGCAGCTAATGAAGAAGATAACTCTGATGGTATATTAGATGATGAAGGATTTGAAACTGATTTATTAGACCAAAGTTCAAGGGAGTTTTTAGATTTCGCAATAAAAGAATATAATAAGAAATTTAAAACGAACTTCTCATCAGAGGGGAATGGATTCCAAGATTACTACAAAGATTTATCTGATAAAGTAAAACATAGAGAAATTGATTTATTAATAGTTGTAAATATGTTCTTAACAGGATTTGATGCTACAACATTAAATACATTATGGGTTGATAAGAACCTAAAAATGCATGGTCTAATCCAAGCATATTCAAGAACAAATAGAATATTAAACTCAGTAAAATCTTATGGTAATATTGTATGCTTTAGAGATTTACAAGAACAAACTAATGATGCTATTGCATTGTTTGGTGATAAAGATGCTACAGGAATAGTATTGTTAAAATCTTATGATGATTATTATTATGGTTATACTGATGATAGAGGTAGAAAACAAATGGGATATGAAGAAAGAATAGCATTACTTCTTCAAAAGTATCCATTAGGAGAACAAATCATAGGAGAACAAGCTAAGAAAGATTTTATTGTTTCAATGGGTAATATACTAAGATTAAGAAACATATTATCATCGTTTGATAAGTTTATAGGTAATGAAATTCTTACTGAAAGAGACTTCCAAGATTATATTGGTACATATACAGATTTATATGAAGAGTTTAAACCTAAACCTGGAGAAAGTGAAAGTATTAAAGATGACTTAGTGTTTGAGATGGAACTTGTAAAACAAGTAGAAGTTAACATTGATTATATTTTAATGCTAGTAGCTAAATATCATCAGTCTAATTGTACTGATAAAGAAATACTTGGTTCTATCGATAAAGCAATTAAATCAAGTTTAGCGTTAAGATCGAAGAAAGACTTAATTGATAATTTCATCTCAAGAATAAATGCTGAAACTGATGTAATGAATGATTGGACTAAATTTGTTAAAGAACAAAAAGAAACCGATTTAAAAACATTAATTGAAGATGAAAACCTAAACGAAGAAGAAACTAGAAAGTTTATTGATAATTCATTTAGGGATGGTCAAGTTAAGATAACTGGAACTGATATTGAAAAGATACTACCACCTATGAGAAGATTTGGTGGGGGTAACCGAAACGAAAGAAAACAAACAATTATTAATAAAGTGCTTAAGTTCTTTGAAAAGTACTTCGGATTAAGTATTTAATTTAAAAATAATCACAATAAAGGAACAACGGTTCTTTGTCAAATAGTGTTGGTGA
>DUUN01000700.1 GCA_012841535.1 Gallicola sp.
ACCTGATGTTATTATTGCTACTTTCATAATTAGCCTACTTTATTTAAAAACTATACTTATAACTTATATTGCTTATACAGAATAAACTTTCGATATAAATCCAAAATACTGGCATCAGTAAAAAAGAATTTATATACATCAACATCTTGTCGTAGTGAATTTAATATTATATAGCATCTTTGTAATATAGTTTATTCAAATAAAATATTTGAATAGGGTAATATATCACCATCTCCATATAACCTATATAATAGAATATATGTGTAGAGAATTACTGCAACTGTGCATAATATCTTTTCATTTCCCTTAAGCTTGTTGTTTTTAACAAATAAAGGTAAAAACAAAACCTGGATTATAGAAAAATATAGAACTAGTCTGTATCCATATGGTACCTTGGTTGTCAAGTTCTGAGATAAAACATAAACAAAAAACATTTTAAAATGAATATCTTTCTCTTTAATAACTAAAAGCACAAAAACAAAAAACGCATTCAATGCCAACAAGAAGCCTTTACCAGCCTTAAGATTGTCAATATCAACAGCTTCTGCGTAATGAGCATATTCAGTATTAGGAGCAATTTTATAAAATATTTCAAAGCCAACAACTCCTATCAGCAAAGAAATTGGAATACCTAATAAGTATATTAACATATTATCCGGTATTTTATCTACAAATATCAAGGGAAGTGCTATAAGTGCTGTTAAATGGAATGTACTAGCTAACAATACTATTAGAATAAAAAAGATTTTTTTGTTATTAATCAATTGCACCATAGCTACTAGGACAATAACAACAGCTAAAGCCTGTCTGGTTATATTAAAAGCATCAAAATAAAAATATAAAGTGTAGTAAAAAAATAAAGATAACATTGGATTTACTGAACTTCTCTTTATGATATAATATACGGGTGCAAGTGTTAGAAGTGCAGTTAAAACCAATAAGAACTCAAATTTCAACCCTAAATAATAAGTGAGATTATTTAAAAAAATCCAACCTGGTTCCACACCCTTATAATCAGAATTCACAACTCTCTCAAATATTGTTAAATAGTTTATTGTATCTGTGCCAACAGAGACATCTCTAAAGCCCAACAATATGAATAATAAAAAGAAAGATATACCAAGAAATCGGTTTCCAACTTTATTATTAATAGAAAGGATAAGAAAAATGATTGATAATATAATGAATCCTATTTCCATTTTATTTATTTAGTTTAGCATTCATATTATTCGTACATGCTATACTCAAATAGCTTATTAAATGGATCCACACCATGATTCTCAATAAAATAATCTCGAACGTCATTTAATTGAGTATCATTTAAATCTTTACCTACATTTACTGATGTCAAAGTAATATTGTTCTTATTTATTACAGGAAGAGGTGTTTTATTTTGATTTGTCCTTACAAGTTTATTTTTATTCAGAAGAGTCATTGCATACAACCAAATATCATCGGCAAATTTACATGTTTTCATAAACACTTTTTTATTCAACACTTCTAGATTTAAAACATGGGCAGGATAATATACACCGCCAACTCCTGTTGCCATTATATCATATCTAGGTATTGTTCCTCTATCCAATAAACACCATGATTTATAGTTTTTAATTTCATTATCAACAATATTTAAACGTCTGCCTATATTAAAACAAACTGTACTGGGATGCTCTTTATTACAGTTCACCAAAGACTCAATAGTGTCAGATGGATAAAAAGTATCATCGTCAATTATAATAAAATCTGATTCAGGATAATCCCGTACTGTGTAATAAAATTTTTTATACGATCGTAAATCACCCTCACAAAACACTATTTCTAATCCTCGATTTCTTAATTCTAATAATTTATTAGGTATAGTTTCTTCTGTAGGGAATTGTTCTTGTGACAACCAAAGAATAATGCGATCTGGCAAAACTGTTTGTCTCAAAATAGTCTCTACAACTAAATGAACCTTTTTGATGCGAGCAGGAAAAGATGTAAACGACACAATCAACCCATCGTCGATAGTGGTGTTGTCTTTCGGGATGCTATATTTATTCTTTGTTAATTGAAAATATACTGGAAATAATATATTAGCAGTTTGTCTCACTATTACTCTCAGTAGAGAGTAAAATCTTATCT
>DUUN01000744.1 GCA_012841535.1 Gallicola sp.
AAATATTTATATGACAATCATAAAGAAAAGCTTTTGTCATATTTAATTGACAATGAAAATCATATTGTCACTAAAAGAAGCGGTAAGAAACAATATCGTTATTGCTCCTTTGATCCTCATACTAATTATGAACAACCAGAACATTATGTAAAGATATACTCTAATTTTTACATCTATAATTATTATGAAAATCCTCAAAATATCCTATATATAAGAAGAGCTGTTGAAGTTCTTTTTCCTGAAATTACCGAAGGGGCCATAAAAGTTGGAACTATACCAAATAATGGTAGAAATAATGATTATGATAATTACACTGTTAGAGTTATGGAAAAACTTACAAAAGAGCAAAAAGCGAAATTAAAAAAATCTAAAACGCCTACTTTAAAAGTACCAAATCTAAATTTAGAAATTAAGGCTGACAGTTGGAAAGAGTTACTTAACAAATTTCTCTGTTTTCTATTATCTGAATATAGAGAATTATCATATGAGAAAATTATTAATAATGATGATTTCACAGTAACAAAACAAAGCGGAAAGATACAATTTAAGTATTGCACACCAGATGAATTTAAAGACTACGAAGATAAAGAACAGTACAGTGAATGCATGGGCATAATCCATATATATAATTGCTATGATTCATCCGAAATAGTAGACAATATTAATTTAATTTTAGATGCAATGTTCGCTATTAAAGATGCATACCTAACAGCTCAAGTTGATAAAGCACCAAAAAGCGAAAAAGTTGTAATAACAACACAAGATGTCGAAGATATGGATGGTGCTAATATTGATAGTGACTTTGTTGGCGATTATCAAGAAGGAAAACCAGCTAAAATGACAACAAGCACCTCTCTTTTTAGAGATCCAGCCTTTGCTAAAAAAGCACTAGAAAGAGATAACTATTTATGTGTCATTGATAATAACCACAATACATTTATAACAAAAGCGGGTAATCGTTATGTTGAGGGACACCATATTATTCCATATACAATTGACAATACCATAAAATATCAAGAAAAAAATATTTTTTTGGATCACAACAATAATATAATTTCTTTATGTCCAAATTGCCATCGCCAAATTCATTACGGCAACAAAGAAGCTAAAGAGAAACTTGTAAAAATCATTTATGAAAAATCAAAAGATATGTTAAACGCTCATAATATCGAAATAGATTACGAGACGTTATTAAAATTATATCTTAAGTAAAAAATAATAATTGTATTATCCACCCGAATATTATTTAAAACAAATTGTTTTTTAAGAAACACTTGCAAAACATTAATGATTAATGTATATTATAACGATAACTAAAAAACGGAGGTAATTAACATGAGTTATGAATATGTTCCAAGAAGCGAGTATACACCTGTTAGAGAAATATTAGAAGAAATCATCAGAAAAGTTCAATACCATATGAAACCTGAGTATACTTTTCAGTTTGTTTTGATAGGAAGCGGTAGAAAAAAACTAATCACACGTGAGAAAGGATCAAATAAAGGTTTTGATTTTGATTACAATTTTGTATTACAAAATGTTTATGAAGATTATAACGAACCGGTAGATATTAGACAAAATTTTTTTAATATAATTCAAGAGGTTTCAAAAGATTATGGATATAAAACGGAAGATAGTACCACATCGATTACGATAAAATTAGTTGATCAAGATAATAAAAAAATCGTTCATTCATGTGATATTGCTATTGTTGAAGAAATAGAGGACGAAAACGATGTGACATCACAATGGGTATATGTAAGAGATAAATCAAAAAATAAACCAAGTTATACTTTAAGAGAACGTCCCAACAGTTATCGTTATAATAATAAAATTAGCGACATTGAAGGTGCGGGGTTATGGAATGAATTAAGAGACGAATATTTAAAAATAAAAAACAAAAATCATGATTCTAATAAAAAATCGTTTCAATTATTTATTGAAGCGATTAATAATGTTTATAATAGGTATGAATGGAATGAGTAATAAGCGCATTAGTGTACACATTACAAAAACAAAACTTATGAAAGTATTTAAGTTTAGAAACGATGAAGAAAGAAATCAATGCAATAAATATTTAGACTTAAAAGGGGTTGCTTATCACGTTTTATTAATTAATAAGATTGGGCTTGATAATAAAGGAAAAATTAGTTATAAACTAGTATCCGATGTTTATAAGTATGATAAAAGGTTACGTAATAGACTTTATAAATTTTTATCAGCTTTTGAAGAACAAATTAGAGCCTTTATTGCCAATAGTTATAATCACGGACTAGAAAGTCTTCAGTTAGGAGAATTAATATTAACTAATTTAAAAAGTGGATCTAATATCGCGTATGAATTAGAAGATCTCACATTTAACCAATTACTTCAAATCGTTGAAAATTTAAATTCTAAGGACTTAAAGAGAATCTTTCCAAATTCAGATAAGTATCTTCTAGATAACTTAAAAGCTATAAAAGAATTAAGGAATGCAATAAGTCATCACCGAATTTTATTTCTATACGATGAATATGAAACGTGTTATATAAATGGAAAACCATATAATGATTTATCCAATAATATTATTAATCTTAAAAATTTAATAAATGAATACTATAAACAATTTTTAGTCGATTCTATAAATGACTCGGTAAATGACAAAAGAGATAATAACTATTATATACCTCAAGAATTAATAATCAAAATCAATTAACTTAGATTTAAAAGAGAATACTTCAATCTATTTGATTAAAATAACAAAAGACTTTAGAGTTTATGAAGAAAAGATGCTTTATTTCTCTAAAGTCTTTTTTATTTGCCATTATCGTATTGACATCGATACTAAAAGAGACTATACATAACTTAACAGACACAATTCAAAAAACATCATAAGTAAATAAAAGATATTATCAAATATCAAAATAGAAAGGAAGAAATTTATGAAGTATGTAAAAGCATTTTTAGTAGTCGTCTTTTTACTTTTTTTAAGCGGTTGTGGGAGTAAAAAATCGCATTAGAGTTGCCTGAGGGCGTCAGTTTAGTAGACAGTGAACTAGACATCAAGAAATTGAAAAAAGGGCTAGAAGTAGAGTTTTTAATTACTGAGCCTAGCAATAAAAGCTTTGATAAGCTAACAATTGATGATGTTGATCAAACTGAGTTAGTCAAAAACTTAAAGTTTAGTTTAAAAGTCGAAAAAGCTCATAAGATTGAAGTAAGCTTTAAACAAAAACTATTTTATGTAGTTACATTTGATCTAGACGGAGGAACAGTTGTTGAAGGTTCAGTAGCTCCAGTTACTATTGAAGCTGGTAAATCACTAGAAAGTTTGCCAGTTGCTAGTAAAGAAGGATTCGAATTTGATGGTTGGTATTTAGGAGAAGAAAAATATGTAATTGGACCAGTTAACTCAAATATTGATCTAGTTGCTAGATATAAAGCGATTACATATCAAGTAACATTCAAATTCGAAGGAGTATTAGGAGAGTCTTCTGAAGAGCATATAGTTACTTATAATGAAGGAGAAGAACTTTTATATATCGGCAAACCAAAATCTGATCAGATATTTAGTTACTGGGTATATGAAGATGAAAGAGCACCTTTTGGTTCACCTGTTACTAAATCAATGGTGATTAATGCGGTTTATGAAAAAACTCATGTTTGTTCAGCCGACTATATCATTACAAGTATTAATGCTATTGCAACTGATCTTCTTTTAACTGATGTGGTAACTGATGAGATTTTATATTACTATTCAATCAGTGAAATGAAATATTTTGAAGTAAAAATTGCCGGAATTGAGGTAAATAAAAAAGTGGTTGAATATGCACAGAAAGGGGAAACAGCTGGATTAATACTTGAATTTGTCTCAGAAGCTCCAATTGAATTAACAAAACAAGATATTATCTTTGCTAATGATAAAGCTCCAATAGTTAATAAATTTAAGGCGCTTATTTCATTGCCGGGTAGAGAACATCCTGCTTTTAATGGATATAGGCCACAAGTTAAATTTTACAGCGTATTTCAAACAGGAACAATGGTATTTGAAGAACCTGATATGATTATGCCAGAAGATGTTGACATTTTAGTTACAGTCGAATTAAATGAAGGTATCATGATGCCAATAATTTATGGTTCTAAGTTATTACTATATGAAGGTGGTAAGCAAGTAGGCCATATTATTATCGTTGACGATAGAGAATAAACATCTACATTTAAATTAGAAAAAGATCGTAAACTTATTAAAATAAGTTACGGTCTTTTTTATTTAGAAACTTAAATATCAAAATCATACTGTATTTAACATATTTTTAGTGTATAATTAACATAACAACAGCGAAACTATTCATAATAATTTAATAAAAAAATTTAGTTTATCATCAACACTAATAACAACCCATTTTTTAATTTATTCACACCAGCAATTAAAAAGGGTTATAAAAGTGTTGATTAGTGTTTTTCCAAATTTTAGCTTATAGTAAAGTATTACTTAAAACATAAAGAGAATAAAGGAGATTCAACCAAGATAAATGCAGTAGCTGAATTTAGAAAAGTTGCAAACCATAGTTTAAAAGAAGCCAAGATGTATATTGATACAAACTCCGCATATATTATTTTTGACTCAATTGAAGAGTTTGAAGCGTATAAGCAAGAAAAACTTGCCGAACTAGACTTAGTCTTCTTTAGTGATATTGTCTTAGTTCCGCACGCTTTAAAAGATTCAGTTTCAATAACAGTTATTTATAATGATAAGGAAACAATTTGTTATCTAGAACCAAACACCGCTTACGGAAAAGAAAGGCTATATAAAATCGTTTATGGTCTTACTTCAATTAGTAAGAGCGTTGATTATTGGAAAATTGAAATGGGAGACACGTTTAATCCAGCCGAACCACTTACTAGTTCAGTAAGAATTATTCCAGTAGTAAAAGTAACGATTACTTTTGAAGATGAATCAGAGACTTATGCTAGCAAAGAAATTTTAGAAAATCACACACTAGTGAGAGCCTTTAGGGATACAATTGTGGCACCAGAGATTTCGACCAGTCAACCGATCACATTTACCCCGCAAGCAATTAGACTAAAAGGAACTTGTGTTATTAAATTGTTTTACTATAATGATAGAGCCGAACCTGTTACCCCAAAATTATACTCTACCACATTTGGAGAACAATTATCATATGCGTTAAATCAATCAGAAGTTAAAGCATTAACACCTAGCACAATTCTACATAATGAATCAAATATTATTTATCAATTCGATTTTTGGGTTGATGCAACTACTCACGTTCCACTAGGTGCTGGAAATATAGATGAAGTAGATAAAACAAAACTAGTCTATGGTGTTGGTGATATTATTCAAATCGGCGCGTTATATAACGAGTAAGAAATAGTTTTTTAAAAAAGGGTCAGTTCAATTTGAACTAACCCTTTTTTTATATAAGATACACTTTATTTAATAATTTGCCCGTCTTTAATATGAATAACTCGGCTTGAGATTGACTTTACAAAACTCATCTCATGTGAAACAATGACCATAGTCATTCCAGATTTAGCTAGATTTGACATAACTTGCAAAACTTCTTCAGTCATTTCTGGATCTAAGGCACTAGTTGGCTCATCAAATAACATTATCTCTGGATTCATCATTAGAGATCTTGCGATTGCAACCCTCTGTTTTTGGCCTCCTGAAAGGACTTCGACTCTAGTATCAATATAATCTTGCATATTAACACTTGTTAAGATTTCTTTAGCTTTCGAGGTAGCTTCCTCTTTCGAAATCTTAAGAAGTTTCATTGGTGCTAAGATTAAGTTTTGCAAGACTGTCTTATGATTAAATAAATTAAAATTTTGAAAAACCATTCCAATTTTCATTCTTAACTCATTTAAGTTGGTAGTTGGATCCATTAAATTATTACCATTGAACCAGATTTCTCCAAAATCTGGTTCATTTAATAAATTAAGACAACGCAAGAAAGTAGTCTTGCCGCCACC
>DUUN01000832.1 GCA_012841535.1 Gallicola sp.
AAAAAATATTAATATTAATTCTTCTAAATGAATATATCTCTAAAATAGGATATACTATAATATAAGTAAAAGAAAAGAGGTAGCTGTAATGAAGAAACACTATAGAAAAATAATATATATATTATTTTTATCATTAATTTTAGTATCATGTAGTAGTAAAACAGAATCTGTAAAAACGGAAGAAATAAAAAGTGTAGAAGAGGTAGAATTAGAAAGTGTAGAAAGAATCGAAAATGTTAAAATAACAGTAACTGGCGATATTATGTATCACCCAGGAACATTTAACAGCAACATTAATGAAGAAACAGGTAAGTATGATTTTAGATTTTTCTATAATGATATGGAAAAATATATACAAGCTGCTGATTTAATGATAGGAAATTACGAAACAACCAGTACTCCAACAAGAGAGCTATCGGATTATCCTATGTTTAATACTCCGGAAAATTCCATAGAGGACTTAAAAAATGCCGGATTTGATATATTGACTACAGCAAATAATCACTGCCTAGACTCAAAGGTACAGGGAGTTAAAGATACAATAGACGCCTTAGACAAATATGGTATAAAGCATACAGGAACTTGGAAAGATGGGGAAAAAGATTACTTAATAGAGGAAGTAAATGGAATAAAAATCGGCGTTTTAGCCTATACAGAAAGATTTAATGGCTTAGAGGTAATCTTAGCCGATAATGAAAAGGGAATGGTTAGTCCTTTAGATGAAACACAAATAGAAAAGGATATAAAGGAATTAAAAGACAAAAATGTAGATATAATATTGGTTTTTCCTCATTGGGGAGAAGAATATATGGAAATGCCTACAGAAAAACAAAAGGAATTAGGCCATAAAATGTTAAATTGGGGAGCAGATATGGTATTAGGAAGTCATCCTCATGTTGTTCAGCCAGTTGAAAAAGTTGAAGTAGATGGAAAGGATAAATACATAGTCTATTCTTTAGGAAATTCAATTTCAGGCCAAAGAAAAGAATTTTTAGGTATAGAAGGAGTAGAAGTTGGATTGTTTGTAGAAATGGAATTTACAAAAGATTTCAAAAAGGATACTACAGAAATTAAAAATATTAATTTTGTTCCAACCTATGTAAGAGATGACAGAAGTAGTGGAAAAATACAGTATAAAACACAAGCTATGGTTGACTACTTAGAAGGTGGAAGTTTAAGAGAAACTGTTTCCAGTGGAGAATTAAATAAAATTTTAAATTTAAGAACAAAAGTTATTAATGTTTTAGAAGCAATGGAATATGATTCAGGACTATAAAAGAATAGAAGTTTAACAAAAAGGACCATATACAAAAAATAAGTATATGGTCTTTTACTATTTAGAAAAATTATCTATAAGATTATCCATAGAGTTTTCGTTGTCTGTAGTAAAAGTAGCTATAAAAGCATCATCACCTTTTACTAGGGCTATTTCTGTATAAAAAAGTTCCTCATCGTCAAAAGCTAATTTATACTTTGTTAATTTAGCAGGAATTCCTTCTATTTCAATATTCTCAACGGAAACATCTTCAGCTGTAGGATCCTCTAGGATTTCTATAAATTCCTCTAAGGTTATTTTACCGACAGTATTATCAAGCATTAACTGTATAGAGCTAAAGTTTTCATTATTTTCAAAAAACAAGGTAGAGTCTAAAAAAAGTGTTTTTTCTTCCTCTGTCATTTCGGAACCTAAGGCCTCATTTCCCAGCTCCAATGTTTCAAGTATTTCTTCATTGGTATATTGTTTATAGTTTTCAGGAATGGTAAACTTCAATCCAGTTTCGCCAATTAATACATCATTGTCCTTAATTTCGAAAGTAGATTTTTTTATAGGTTCTATATTTTCAGTTGCTTCAGTTTCTTTGGAATCTGTTGCAGGTAAAGATTTTTCATTATTGTTAGTACACGAAGTTAATAACAAAGTAAAAACAAGTAATAAGCCTAATATTTTTTTCAATTTAAAACCCCCTATAATTTATAAGAATATCTTATACTATAATATTGAAAAATAAAAGTATTGTATATTATTCTAAAATTTTATTCTTATTTATTTTATAATAAACAAACCCAAAGAGATCTGCAAATAACCAACCAATAGGTATTGAAATCCATATTCCAATAATTCCTATGCTATTAATAGAAGATAGGAAATATGACAGAAATACTCGTAGACCTAGGGATATAATAGTTAGAATTACAGCAATTCCAGGTTTACTAATACCCCTATAAAAACCATATAGAATAAATAGAATACCTATTAATATATAAAAAGAGCCTTCTATTTTCAAATATTTACTACCAATTGCTATTATTTCAATCTCGCTAGCCTTAACGAAAATTTTCATTAAAGAAGAAGAAAAAATAAAAACTATACAGGATATAGCAATACAAAATAAACTAGATACGAGTATTGACAGTTTTACTCCCTTTCTTATTCTATTAGTTTCATTAGCACCGTAGTTTTGAGCAACATATGTAGACAGGGCATTTCCAAAGTCCTGTACAGGCATATAGGCGAAAGCATCAATTTTTACTGCTGCTGCAAAAGCAGCTGTAACTTGTAAACCAAAACTATTAACTAGGCCTTGGACCATTAATATTCCCAAATTCATAATAGATTGTTGAACACTTGTAAGTATGGAATTAGAGGCAATAAGTTTCAATAGAGGAAGGTCTAATTTAAAATGCTCTTTACTTGGTTTTAAATTGTCGTTTTTCTTAAAGAAGTAAACAACAGAGCATAAAGCTGATATAAATTGAGCAATAATAGTGGCTAAAGCCGCACCGGCAACTCCTAGTTGAAAAGGAAGAACAAATATAATATCTAGAACAATATTTATTACTGCAGCAATTGCTAAAAAGACTAAGGGTGCTACTGAATTTCCCACACTTCTAAGTACTGCTGAAAAAAAGTTATAAATAAAGGTAAACATTATTCCAATAAAAATAATTCTAAGATATATTTTTGTTTCATCAACAGCTTCAGCAGGAATATTTAGTAATATGATAATTTTATTTAACAGTAAAAAAGCTAGGATATTTATTATAAGACTTAAAGCTCCAATAAAAATAAAGGAGTTGAAAATTCCTGTTTTTAAGGTATTTAATTTTCCAGCACCATATAATTGGGAAAATACCACACTACTTCCCATACAAAAGCCTAAAGTTATAGCTGTAATAAAGGTCATTAAAGCAAAGGAGGACCCTACAGCAGCTAAGGCAGTGCCTCCAATAACTTTTCCTACTATTAAGGTGTCTACAACATTGTATAGTTGTTGTAGCATATTGCCCATTATTAAAGGCAGGCTAAATAATAATATGGCCTTTAGTTCATTTCCCT
>DUUN01000835.1 GCA_012841535.1 Gallicola sp.
AATACACTATTTCTATTTTTAATAATAATCTATTATAAATTTATTAGCAACTATTCCAATTAATAGTAAGGGTAGAGAAAAGATTAAATTATTTACTAGGCTATTAGTTTCTGGAATAAAGTTATAAAATACCAAGACAAATACAAATAAAGTTCCTATTGCTACTCCACCAAGTATATAGTTCTTTTTAAAGGAGTAGGTTATTAAACTTGCTAGTGAATATATTGTTAAAAATTGTAAAAAATAGTCTAGAAAATATTTATAAAACTCCATTTCACCGATTTTACTAAATAACATTCCCGTAACTTTTATATTAATTCCCAAAACTGCCAGTAGGCTTATAAATAAGCTATAAATTATTCCAAGTAAGACCATTATTTTCACATTATTTGTAAAAATGGACCTTCTTGTTTGTCCCGTTAATATTTGTAAGTCTATATTAATGGCAAAGTCTATGGCATATATTACTGTAAATATATTTACTAGGGATTTTATTATTTCATCCCATTCTAAAAAAGTACTTTTTATTCTTATAGAATCCCTTACTATATTTATTTTAGAAAGAGCAAGTAATATAAGTAAAACTAAAAGAAAGGATAAAAAGTCCCATAAATATTCCTTTTTTTTAGTTTTGAAAAACCTAACTGAATTATTCATTTTAATATCTCCTTAAAACTTCTTTATATCCTATTAGTGATACAAGGGAAAATACTAGGTAATAAATATATTCTTTAAAGGACATAGTAAATTCTTTTAATAATATATCTATTGAAATATCCAGATCTGTTAAACCTACGATATTTAATGATAAAAAGCCATAAATTAAAATTATAAATCCTAATACCATATTTTTCTTAAAGGAAATAGCAATAAAACTTGCAGTTAAGGTTAATAATAGCAATTGTAAAAAAGTTCCAATGAAACTATTAAAAAATATATTTAAATCCATGCTATGATAAATTAATTCTTCATCGCCTATTTTAAAACCAAAAGATGCTATAGTAGCTATTATTAGGCAACTAGTGAAAATCATTACTAGTATCATAATAATATTTACATTAAATATACTTTTCCTACTGTAACCTGCTAGTAAATGTAATTTTACCGATACTACATATTCTATTACCATTCCGACAGTTACAATTAAAGCAAACATTGTTATTAAGGGTAATGCCCCAGCAGCAAGAACTAATTTTACGACTTCCTTATTTAGTCCGATTTTAATATCTTCAACAAAAAATAAGATTAAACTCAATACTGTACTTAAAACTACAGATGCTATTAAAAAATTTATCAAGTTTTTAAAATATTCTTTAAGTTGTATTTTTAATAAATTTCCCATGTGATACTCCTTAGTTAGTATGAACAATTAAATTCTGTAATGTTATATTTTCAATTGTTATATTACTTTCTTCTATTTTCTCTAATTCTTCTTTTGTAAAATTGTCATAAATATAATATTTTTCCATTCCACCAAATTTTTCTACATCTATTATATTTTTGTCCTTTAGTATTTCTAGCTTCTCCGGTGAGCCCATAAAGGATTTGGCATTTTTGTTAATATTTTCTACTGAGTCAAATATTTTCACTTCTTTATCGGCTAAAAATATTACATCTTCAAAGTAATTTGCTGCCTCATCTATTATGTGGGTGGAAATTATTATTATTCTTGGATTAAGTTCTAAGTCCTCCATTAAGACCTGATAAAAGGCATACCTTGTTTTTGCATCAAGTCCTGATGTTGGCTCATCAAATATTGTTATTTTACCTCTTGTTGTTAAGCCAATTACTAAATTCACCAGGTTCTTTTCACCTTTTGAAAGCTTTTTGTATTTAGATTTTAAATTTATATTAAATTTTTCTACAAGGTAGGTATTAAATTCCCAATCCCAATTTTTATACAACTGTGAAAGGATTTTAAAAAGTTTTTTAATCCTATATTCTGTATAAAAGGCTTCTCCAAACATATCTTCTGAAATATAGACTATGTCTTCAACTACTGACTGGTTTTCCAATACAGTCTGACCATTAAATTTAATTTCACCTGTATAGCCTATTTTCAAGTTGGATATAGATTGTAGTAAGGTTGTTTTTCCTACTCCATTATTTCCTATTAAGCCGTATACTTTACTGTCTTCCATTTTTAAATTTATATTTTTAAGAATCTCTTTTTGTCCGTATTTTTTTCCATAATCTATTATTTCTAACATTATTCATCAACCTCCATTTGTCTTATTAATTCAATTAACTTGTTTTTATCTATATCCAGTCTTTTAGCCTCCCTTATTAATTCCGGTACTAAATTGTCTAAAAATTCCTTTTGTCTTTTTTCTATTATTATTTCTCTTGCTTTTTCTGTTACAAACATTCCTAAACCCCTTTTTTTATACAATACTCCTTCATCTGCCAGTATTGTTAAACCCTTTCTTGCTGTTGCAGGGTTAATATTATACATTTTTGAGAATTCATTTGTTGATGGAGCCTGATCTTCTGTTTTTAAATTTCCCGATATTATTTCATTTTCTACCATATCTACTATTTGTAAAAATATAGGTCTGTCAGAAGTCATATCCATAAAACCACCTCCTCTTAGTTGGTTAGTTAGTTGAGTAACTAAGTACATAATACATGAAGTGCTTTTTTATGTCAATAGTTTTTTGATTTTTATTTGAAATAAAAAAAATCTCCCATATTTTTATATGAGAGATTTGTAAATCTTTTATTAACTTATCTTACACAATTCCTACCTTGTCCACTTGAAGTATTGCCACAGGAACCATCTTGTAGTCTTTGTCCCTTGCCTCCTCCATTATTTCCAAGATATCTAAAATAGTTGTTGTTTTGCCTATTATTTCTTTCTTAAACTATAAAATCTAATTAAATTAGTATCTATATATTCTTCTGCATAAACAATCGGATTTCTTTCTTCATCAAAGTTTATACAATTAAGCTGTAAAAATGATTTAACATTTTCAGGAAAATATTCGGATAATATTTCTGTTTCATCTCTAGTTGTTGTTATAATTTCCACCTGATCACCGATTATTTCTTTACTGAGTTTACTTTTAAAAAAATCAAATAATGAATCTTCATAGTCTTTAATATATGCTAAATCTTTTTCATTGTTTAGCAATTTCAATGGAAAATAATCTATACAAAATACACAGGGTTTATCGTCTGCAAAAAAGATTTTTTTTGTTAGAACAATTTTTTCATCTTCTTTTACTTCTAATTTTTTATAAATATTTTTATCTACTTTTTCTACTATTTCAGGTTCTCCTATATGTTCTACTTTAGATTTATATCCAAATTCTTTTATCATATCAACATAAAGGGCAACCGGTGAAAATTGTGTATTTAATGGTAGGGATTTTTCATTTAAAAATGTACCTTTGCCATGTTTTCTTACAATTATTCCTTCATTTTCCAATTCACCTAGTACTGTTCGTACTGTAGTTCTGCTTACCTTATACATATTGGATAAATTATCTTCAGATGGAAGTTTATCTTCTCCCCTCTCCCTCATATTTTCAATATATTTTAAAAGTTCGATTTTTAATTGTTCACTTAATTTAATTCTGTTATTAATAAACACAAATAGCTCTCCTTTCTA
Source organism: Gallicola sp. (assembly GCA_012841535.1). Classification (GTDB taxonomy): domain Bacteria; phylum Bacillota; class Clostridia; order Tissierellales; family Peptoniphilaceae; genus Miniphocaeibacter. Next base: position 3,614 of record DUUN01000835.1, read on the forward strand.
TAGCATATATTTAAGTATATCATTATAAAAATACTGTTGCATATTTTCATAATTAATGTTATTATTTTTATAAGGTAATACGTCTTACGTAATATCTTAATATAATAATTTTAGGGGGATTTTATGTTTACTAATGAACAACACAAAGAATTTTTAAAGAGAGCTATTGAGATTTCAAAAAATTCAAGAGCTAACAACAATACTCCATTTGGAGCTTTACTAGTAGATAAAGACGGAAATATTTTAATGGAGCAAGAAAATATTGAACTTACAGAAAATATTTGTACCGGACATGCTGAATGTACATTAGTTCAAAGGGCATCTCAAAAATATTCTAAAGATTTTTTATGGGACTGTACTTTATATACAACTGCTGAGCCATGTGCTATGTGTTCAGGCGCAATATATTGGGGTAATATAGGAACTGTTGTTTATGCAATGGAAGAAAAAAGATTGTTGGAATTAACAGGTAGTAACGACATTAACCCTACTTTTGATTTACCATGTAGAGATGTTTTTGCAAAGGGTCAAAAGGATATTAAGGTTATAGGACCTTTCCCGGAATTAGAAGTAGAAGCAGCTGAAGTACATAAAGGTTTTTGGGATTAAAAAGGTATAACTATGGAAAAAACTAAAGGTATTGATATTAATGCTAAGGTATCTTTAAGTAAAAATATTATTATGGGGTTACAACATGTTCTAACTATGTTTCCGGGTACTATAGCAGTACCTTTAATATTGGGAAACGCTTTACAGTTAGACTCAACAATGATTACTATTTTAATAGCCTCAAATTTATTTACAAGTGCTTTAGCAATTTTTATACAGGTTATTGGTGTTGGAAAACACATTGGATCTAAATTACCTATTGTTTTAGGTTCAGCTTTTGCTCCCTTAGCTCCTATGATAGCTATAGGTAGTGAATACAATTTCCCAACAATATTTGGAGCGGTTATTGGATCCGGTGTATTACTGTTTTTAAGTACATTTTTTTTAGAAAGATTAATTAAATTTTTTCCACCTGTAGTTGTTGGTTCTTTCGTAACAGTTATCGGTATAACTTTAGCACCTACAGCTTTTACTGACCTGGCAGGTGGTGGTGCTCATATTGAAGGTTTTGGAAGTATTAAAAATCTAATTTTAGGGATGATTGTACTTTTAATTATCATTTTACTTAGTTACTTTGGAAGTGAACTAATTAAAAATTTATCTATTTTAATAAGTATTGTAGCCGGAACTATAATATCTATTCCTCTTGGACTTCTGGATTTAAGCTCAGTAGGCGAAGCAAAATTATTTGAGTTAATTGTTCCTTTTAAACTGGGTTTTCCGGAATTTAGAATAGGCGCCATATTTATAATGACATTGTTTTGTTTTATAAATATGATTCAATGTTTTGGGGCATATGCTTTTCATGATGAAGTAACAAAATATAAAACTACAGATAAACAGAAAATTGATGGTATTAGAGGCCAAGCTTTTAGCCAAATTATTTCCGGGGGTTTTAACTCCTTTCCTTCTTCTATGTTTAATGAAAATATTGGAATTATTAAGCTATCAGGTATTGGTGCAAGATCAACTGTAATTACCAGTGGAATTATACTTTTAGGTATAAGTTTATCACCTAAACTATGTGCCTTAATAACATGTATACCAAAACCTGTTATTGGTGGAGCTACTCTTGGACTTTTTGGTACAATTACTGCAGCAGGGATATCTATTTTGTCATCAGTAGACTTTAATGATAATGCTAACTCCATTATAGTTGGTACAAGTATTGCTTTAGGTGTTGGTGCAAATTTTGCATCTGAAGCTTTGGAAAAATTACCTTCTGTACTTTCCATGTTGTTTAGTAACGGATTATTTGTCGTAGCCTTTTCTTCAGTAATATTAAATTTAATCTTTAATTTTAGAAAGTACTATCCAAAAAAATAATATTTAATAGTAAAAAAGATACTGGAAAATCCAGTATCTTTTTAAGTTTTATTAACTTATCTTCTACAATTCCTACCTTGTCCACTTGGAGTGTTTCCACAAGAACCATCTTGTAGTCTTTGTCCGTTGCCTCCTCCATTATTACCATGGTGTCCATAATAGTTGTTGTTTTGGCTATTATTTCTTGGTCTAGTGTTTTGATTATTGTTTTCTTGTTGTGTATTATTATTTACATTACCTTGTTGTGCATTGTTTTGATTAGCAGTGTTACCGGTAGTTACGTTAGCATTTTGAGCGTTAACATTTGTATTTTGTTTTTGTTCTGTTCCATTATTTACAGGATTATTTTTATTTCTTCCAGAATTATTATTTTCAACTCTTCCTGTACCATCTTGTAATCTTTGTCCGGTTCCTAAACCGTTACCTCTACCTTTTTTGTTTAACATGCCAATTCCTAAACCATAGTTTCCACATAGTTTTCTATAACCTAAATTTTCACCATCACAAAGATCTTTATTGCTTTCCATATTTGCAATTATTCTGTCAGCTTCTTCTCTATCTAAATAGCCATTGTCTACTTTTTCATTTATAAAGTTCTTCTTTATTGTAAACATTTCTTCTTTATATTCTTCCAATACACCAAAATCTTCAGCTATTTGTCCGTAGGTTTTTCCGGTATTGTTTCTTATTTCTATTATTTCCTCTAGTGGTTTATTAGTAATATTTGAAAGAATGTCCGGATGGGAAACCCTGTTATTTTCTACTGCTAAGGCAGTTGTTCCAACTCCTAGTGCCATTACTAAAGCCAATATTACTATTAATTTTTTACTTATTTTCTTCATTTTATTCCCCCTTATGTCTTTGTTTAAATACATTATATAAAGACATAATGTCATTTATGTGTCATTTTAATATTTTTTCGTAATTAAATATAAAACAAGTTCCTTTTTTATATCGGGACTTTACTGTTAGTTGACCTGAATGTTTTTCTGCTATTTCCCTTGCTATGGAAAGTCCTAAGCCTGTTCCCTTAGAATTTTTTTCAGAATTATCTTTATAGAATCTATTAAAAACAAGCTCTAAATCCCTCTCTTTTATTCCTATACCATTATCACAAATTGAAATACTGTTTTTTTCACCTATTACTTTTATTTCAGCATTTTCTTCAGAAAATTTTATTGCATTATCTATTAATATTAAAAACATCTGTCTCAGTCTACCATAGTCACCCCTTATTAAAACGTTAGGAATATTTTCTTTAATTATTGTTATATTTTTTCCCAATGCTAATTTCCTACTACTTCTTATAATATCGTCAATTAAATCCGTTAGGGATATTTCCGATATTTCTATTGAAAAATCAGGTGATTCTAATTTTGTTAGATCAAGTAAATCTCCAACTAGTCTTTGGAGGGAATTTACCTCTCCCAATACCTGTGAATTATATTCTTGTAGTTCTTCTACTGTTGGGTTTTCTTTTATATTAAAGTTTTCCAAGGTACTTTTCATTACAGTTATTGGAGTTTTTAATTCATGGGCAATTTGTGCTAAAAAATTTTTCCTATCATTTTCTAATTTTATAATATCCTCTGCTTCTTTTAAAAGAATTGGTCCGGTAAAAACCTTTGAAAGATATATTGATAGGAGTATTGCTATTAGAAGCCCAATTCCTATTGACATAACCAGGGCTTTTACTCCCTGCTCCACTGCATCTTCTATTCCTGTTACCGGAGAATGAAGAAGTACTACTTGCTTGTTGTCACCATTGTCCGATACTATTGGAACACCAACGGTAATTGTTTGTTCCCCTAAAATATCTGAAAAAACTTCACTTACCTCTACTTGACCTGATAATGCCTGTTTAATTATTTTTTCTGCATTTTCCGGTAAATTTATTTCTGTGTCGTATATATCATCTTCCGGTAAATTATCCTCTTCATTATTTTGCATATTTCTTTTATACATTCTCCCCATACCTGTGCCGTTACCATTTTCATGGGAATGCATATTATTATGCATTTGTGAGTGGGATGTTATTACATTTAAATTTTCATCTACTAACCAAGCATCTGCACCGGCAATTGAGTTAATGGATTTTAAATACATGCCATAACCACCCATTTGCCCTTTTCCTAAGTCTAAGGTGCTAATATTTTCAGCTATTGTTTCAGCTCTTTCTATTAATAAATTTTCTTGTAATTCTATTGTCTGTTTTTTAGATATTCCAAAGAAAATAAATCCAATTATTAATGAAAATATAACCAGTACTATACCAAAATATAAACTAAGTCTTTTTGCTGATACATTATTTTTCTTTTTTCTCTTCAAATTTGTATCCTACTCCTCTTATTGTTTCAATGTCCCAACTTGGATGGTCATATTTGTTTAACTTTGCCCTTAGTCTTTTTATATGACTGTCTATAGTTCTAGTGTCACCATAATAATCATAGCCCCAAAGGGAGTCTAAAAGATTATTTCTACTAAAAACCTTGTTTTTATTACTTGCTAATGTCCAAAGAATTTCCGTTTCCTTTTTTGTTAAAGGAATAACTTCTCCATTTAATTTTACTATATAGGTGTCTAAATCCATATATAGATTATCATACTCCAATATTTGACTTTTATCTTCTTCAAAGGAAATCCTTCTAATTATGGCTTTTATTCTGGCAAGTATTTCCTCTAGTGAAAAAGGCTTTACTATATAGTCATCGGCTCCTATTTCCAGACCCATTATTCTTTCAAAATCCTCTCCTCTTGCTGTTACCATTATTACCGGAACCATAGAGGTTTTTCTAATTTCCCTACAAACCTCAAATCCATCTTTTTTTGGCATCATTATATCCAACAATATCAGGTCCGGGTTTTCTTCTTCAAATACCTTTAGTGTTTCTTCTCCATCATAGGTAGATATAGTTTCAAAGCCGGATTTTTCTAAATAACTTGCTAAGTTTTCATTTATTTTTTTATTATCATCTGCAATTAAAATTTTCATTACAATCTCCTCTAAAATTCTACTACATTATATATACCTATTTTATATGTCTTTTAAATGTTTTATTTATTATAAATTTATTTTTGTTTAGCGACTAAACAATATTGACTTATTGGTTAAAAAAGACTATACTCTTCTAGTGGGGAGGAATATTTATGTTGTGTGAAGTTATAAGTAAATACTTTAATAATTTAGATTCTTATTTAAATGATGAAAAATCACCAAGAGATTATGGTTCAGGGCAACTATTATACCAATCTGAGATTAACTTCATAAATGCAATATATAATAATCCTGAATCAAATGCAATGGAGTTATCAAAA
>DUUN01000062.1 GCA_012841535.1 Gallicola sp.
ATTGAAACTTTAAGAGTTGGCTTTATGTTTTCATCATCTAATCCAACACCCAATACATTTACATATTTAGTAATAAAATCCCTATTTGGTCCAATATTTGTTATTGCAAACACATCTATATGATATTTTGATAAATCCAATAGCGAAACAAGATTTTTTAGAGAAGTAATGGTTCCTCCATTTTTAAAAGATGGAACTACAAATAAAATTCTCAGATTATTCATCTTACTAAATTTTTATTTAAATTATATTTATTGACTAATAATCAAAAATTGTATGATATATTTCATATGGGAAATTAGGCTTTCCCATAAAGTCTATAAAAAATGCATAAAGGAGATAAATTATCATAGCACCTAAATAAGCATTTTTTAAAACCGGTTTTTTAACTCTATTCATCACAATTACTCCGCTTAATAAAAAATATGGCGCAAAATATTGACTCATCCTGATATTTAATGCGCCAAATATAGGTGAAACTATAAAAAGCAATGAGAGTTTAAAAATTACAATTTCAGTATTATTTAAATTCACTTGACTTAAAACCGTAAAAGATAAAAATAAAAAAGTTACTACAAAGATAATTAATAAAATAGTGCTTTTAGCAGAAAATTCATATTCAATAGCATGTTCAATATATGTGCTATATTTATTAAAATATGTGTTTATAAATGGAGATATAATTTCAGCTAATCTTGAGGTTGAAAAAACCATTAAAACAATACAAGTAATACTCCATATTAAAATATTTTTTCTTTTAAACTCAAATGGGGTTGCAATAAAATAAGGTATTGGCATAATTAAAATAGCACTTCTATGAAATGTAAAAGCTAAAACTGTTAATAGAATATAAGGTATAAATTTACGTTTTATAATTAAGGGAGTTGCTAAAGTCATTATGTTTATTGCAATAGCATTGCGCAAACCACTTAATTGAAAAAATAGCAATGTATTTCCCATAATAGCCATTAACGCAAATGCAAACCAGTAAAATTTAGGTGGCACATAATTACGAAATAACCAATAATATGTATAACATGTAAAGACAGATAAAACAACAAGTAATATCCTATGTGAAGGCATTATTTTGTTTAATAAAACATAACCTATTTCAGTAGTTGAATTATAGTATATCGTTCCAAAATAATTCTTTATATTATTAAACATGTTTTCATAAGAAGAGTAATCCAATCCATGATCAGTACGTATTGCGGCATAAATGAATATCAAAATAAAAGAAAAAACTAGTTTAGCATTTGCTATCTGTTTATTCTGACTGGGTAATAAATTAATCAGTATAATTATAATAAATAAGCCAAAGTAAACATTCATAATTAATGAACTTGTGTTTTAGCCCGTAATAACCGAGCACTTTAATTGTATTTAATTTTTTTTAACCTGTTGTGTATTTAGATTAATGCATTTTTCAGGTTGTTGATATTTCTGTTGTTCAGCTTATTGATAAGTTGTATAGTTGTCATAGTCGTTATTTTTGCCCGGATTCTCGTTTTAAAACCGTCAAAAGTTTTTGCGTAATTTCGTCGAAATCATAAATTGGTCACACAATGGTGAAAAAATGGTTTCGATCCGTTTACGGAAACGCCGGAACAAACCGAATTGAGGGCGAAAATGATGTCGATTTCCACGCATCGGCACTTCAAGCGTGATGTTGGCTGTTTCAAACAAGTCGAGTTGATAAGCGCTGCTCAAATAACCCCGATCACCCAATAAAACGCAATCGTGATGCACCTGCTTGATATCGTTAAGATAGTGAATGTCATGTACAGAGGCTTTGGAAAGATCATGCGAAACAAGATCCACTAACAATTTACGCAGTCTCTCCGTATGGAAAAACAACCTTTTGCGACGATGGTTAAACGCTTCTTTCAATCTTGGATTGCAAATAAGAGGACATAATCCGGAAAAGCCGACACTCGGAATCGATGCCGAAAAACTCGCCCGTAAGTGACAAAGCGGTAAGTTCTATATCGCTTGGCTTGGGAGTGCGATGCCGGTACAAAAAATTATTTTTTGTTTCTACCATTTGCAGGGTTTTCAACATTTTTTCGTAACTTGCACTAAAGTTGTCCATAATATTTATCTGATTGATTACCATATAAATATATGGATTTTTATCCGAATGGACAACTTTTTTATGTCATTTTATCTAAATGCACAACGGGTTATCAATAAGGATAGATATATTCAGCGTAATCGCATCGGCTGAGGCATTTCCTAGGGTATATTGCACGTATGTCTATAAGCCGGAGTAGCCTGCGGATACGTTTATGATTGGCTATATACCCCTCATATCTGAACATGTTCTGCATACCTAAGACACCCGTAGTGGAATGTTCTATATGATATGAGTCGATAAGCCTCATAATCTCGAGGTTTTCCTCGAATTCTCCTACAGGCGTGTAGTATAGAGAACTTCTTGACACTCCAACATATCTGCTTGTTTTCTTATTCTTATGCTTAACCCTTTATGCCCTTTGTCCACAAGTTGTCTTAAATCTATTTTAGACCGGCTTTCTTGCAGGCACTTACGAAAAAATCACGTTCCATTGTCAATTGTCCGATCTTGGTGTGCAAATGCTCGATCTCCTTCTCTTTGTCGTCTGTGACCGGTGAGCCATTCTCAAAGACCTTGGTGCTGTTCTCCAAAAATTCACCCTTCCACTTGCTTATTGTCATTATGCTTACGTTGAACCTCTCCTACAACTCCCGCAATGTCTCTTTTTCTGTTATTGCCTCTATTGTCACTCCGGCTTTGAATAAGGCTGAATAACGTTCTCTTTTTCCCATAATTTTTCCTTTTGCGTAAAATTAGATACTAATTAGTTGCTCCGCAAGTGGTCTCATTTGGGGGGAGTATTATATTTTTAATGATACTTGTTGTTTAAGATTTTGGGGAAATTACTCTCTTTAATATGTTTCTAAAATTAAATTTAAAATCACAAATATTAAATATCAAACATATAGTACTATAAACACTAATCCCAACAAGCGCTCCAATTATTAATTTTAGAAAATTGTTCTCGATAAAATATGTTGAAATTCCCACCAATAATGCCATAGCAAAAGATGCCAGTATAATGCCGTTTAATGATTTAAGTTGTTGAATGGGAGTGATGCCAATTTGTTTCTGTGTGTAATGAGTATCAACAACAAATTCAATAATAGCAATAACAATCTGGCTGATCAATAAAGCTTTAAAACCAAAATATATAGAAAAAATGATGATGCCAATAAAAATAATTTTTTTCATTATTTCTGTTTTTAGTGCCCAATCAGTACGTCCGGTTGCATTAAATACATTTCTGTTGAAGGTACTGATTACATAAAACAAACCAACAGGACAAAGAATTTTCAACATACCTGCTGCAGGTAGCCACTTATCGGTAAGGAGTACGCTTACCAGTGGTTTTGCGAGTACAAACATCCCGAATAACAAAGGATAAACAATGAATGCTGTTGAAGTAATAAATTTTATCAATATATTTGATAATTGATTCTGATCATTTTGTACTTCACACAAAATAGGGGTGGAAACTCGCTGCACGATTCCTGTAATGTTATTGGATGACAATGTTTGAAAACTTTTAGCTCTGTTGAAATACCCCAATTGTTCAGGAGTATAGACTTTCCCGATAGCAAAGGAATATGCTTCTTCAAAAACTGTGTTTATCAATCTGGCAAGAATAAGTTTGTATGCGAAATCAAATAAACTTTTTAATCGATTGAACGATAATTGTAACTTAGGCTTCCATTTTACAAAAGTCCATATAAGTAAAGTATTAAGCGCATTATTTAATAATGATTGAATTACTAAAGCCATTGCTCCAAATCCATTATAAGCAGTATAGATTCCAACAATTCCAGAAATTACTACAGAAATAAAGGACGCTTTTGCTTGGGTTTTAAAGTCAACTTTAATTATTAATTTTGTTCTTTGTACTACAACGAAAGAGGTAATAATTAGATTAAGGCCAATTAACCGACTAAGATGCGTCAATTGCGGTTGTTTAAAAAAAATTGAAATGAATGGAGCTAAAATGTATAATATGTCATACAAAAAAAAACCAAGAAAAATATTTAAAACAAAAACTGTTGAAAAATCTAGTTCGTCTCTACTTTGTTTATTAATTAAAGCTGCGCCAAAACCTGTTTCATTAATTGTTTGTAAAACGTTTATTATTATCATAACAATAGCAATTAGACCAAAATCAGATGGCAACAATAGACGAGCTAATACAATAGATATAATAAATTGAATAAATTGAACAGAAAATCGCTCGACTGCACTCCATGTAACCCCTCTGATTGCACGTTGTCTTAAAGCATTCATTTTATCAATTTTTTTTCGTCCTCCACGAAAATTTTAAAATCCTTCTTATAATTTTTGAAATCCTTCCTATAATTGGGTATAAATAACCATATCCATCGATTACACACCCGTTTTCAAAAAAATTGATTGTATGGATGCCTAAATTATATTTAAACGAAGAAGGGTGTATTTGAAATAAAGTATGTTCTTTATAATTATTTTCCGATATTATTTCAATTTTTTGAATA
>DUUN01000125.1 GCA_012841535.1 Gallicola sp.
ACATAATTAATATCGACAATACTATTACTTAATTCTTCAATTGTTTTCATATAATTCCTTTCTATAAATTTTCTTTAGCCATCTTTTCTAAATAATTAATATTTATTTTTAGTTTATTAACGACTTCAATCATTGGTAATCGATTATTTGGAAGAGTATAACCCCTATTAATTAGGTCATTTTTTATCTCTCTTCTAAGTTTAACTGCATTATTTTTTCCTATTTCAGCAAGTTTCATTAAATCATCAAGATTACACCATTGCTTTGAAATAAGTTTTAAAGTTTCTCTAGCATCCATATAAACTGTCCTCCTTTCGTTTAGACTCTAGATATAAATATATCTATGTATGGATTACCAACTAAAGAAAGAAATTATATTGTGAGTTATACTCACAATTAAATGATAACACTTAATAATAATTAATGTCAATAGATTTTGTGAGTTTTAATCACAAAAATGTTGTTGAATAATCTGATTTATGGTAAAATAGTATTAGAAAGTCAAAAAGAGGTGTAATTTAATGAACGATAAAACTTTAGCTAGTGTAGTAAAAGAGGCTAGAGAAAAAATTGAAATATCGCAAAGAGAGTTATCAAGAATAACAGGTATAGATAATAATACAATTGCTAAAATTGAAAAGGGTGAAAGAAAGAAACCTAATGTATTATCTTTAAAGAAGTTAAGTTCAGTATTAAATCTTTCTTTAGAGATGTTAATGGAGTTATGTGAGTATAGTAAAGAAGAAATAGAGGCAACAGTAAATAATTCCTATAGTAGCATGGTTATTAAACCTGAAAATGCTCCAATTTTAGTATTAGACGATATAGTTAATCAAATGCAGGATGAATTATATATCAAAATGGTTATTAAGGAATTATTAGATAATTGTAATTTAGAGGAATTAAATACTATTTCTGAATTAGATAATAAAGAGAAAAATAGAGTTATTAAAGTTATAAAAAAATATATTAAAAGTAATGAAAAAGATATTAAAAATCAAAAAGAATCAATTGATGATTTAACTAAATTACTGACTGATAATAAATAGTTATTTTAGTTAGCAATGACAATATGACAAGAATTATAGATATATAGGTAGGGTGTAATAGAGGTGTCATTGCTGTCATATAAGTATAAATTATATGTCTAGCCAGCACTGAATTTGTATAGCCACAAATTCCAATATTGGATAATCCCAAACCCTAATTAAAAGAAGATGATAATATAGATAATTTTGAAATAACAATTAAAAGTGATGAAGATGGATTTATTTTATTACAATGCAGTTTATGTGGAGAGTTTTTCAAACTATTGGGCAGTGATTTAAATGATGAGGCTACAATAGGCATATGGTGTCCATATTGTGGTCTTAATGGAAAAAAATACTACACTGATGAAGTTATAGATATTAGTATGAAAATTGCAAAAAACGAAGCAAATAAAATGATTTATCAGTCATTAAAAGAATTAGAAAGAAAAACGAGAAATAATAAATTTATGACTTTCAAATGTGGAAAAGAGCCAGAGAAGGAAGTTATTACTCCAATAAAACCTAGAATAGAAAATATGGAGATAATAGAATATAAATGTTGTAAATCAAAGGCAAAAATAAGACCTGTTTCTATATCGGCAGGAAGTTATTGCCCTTTATGTGGAGGTGCTAATTTTGAGTGAATTATATGATAAAAAAGAATTAAAAAAACAAAGTAGAGATTTTAGAACAATATCAAGCAGGACACTTACAAGTGATTTTCAAATGTTTGGTGATAATCTTAAAAGACTAATAAATTTTATAGACAATAATAAGATAATAAAAAATTATATCGATTCTTGCATAAGTGAAGATGATGACTTTAAAATTGAAGATGATGTTAATCAAGTATGTGGAAGTTATAACCATATATTTGATAGTTATATTGATGAACAACAGGAAGTGTCATATATTTATCAGATATTAAAATACATAGTTGATAACGATAAAGATTGTAGAGCATATACAATGGCATATTCCACATCAAGGCAATATCAAGATAAATTAAAAGGATTTTGTGATAATGTTGTAGAGCCTCTTGTAAATCATATTGATAGTAATTATGAAAGGATATTTATAGAAATGGGATATGATGAAGATTCAAAATATGAAATAACAATAAATGGTGGTCAAGTAAATATTGCTAAAGATAATGCATTTATTAATGCCAATCAAACTAATTATAGTGAAATAGATAAATTAGTAGCAAACATTAGACAAAATATAGATAAAATTGAAGATAAAGAAATAAGGCAAGATATTATTGATAATGTTGAAGGAATACAGGAAGAATTAAGTAAAAAAGATGTTAAAAAAGGAAGAATAAAATCATTTATTTCTTCATTGCAAATTATTTTACCTAAGATAGGAAATATAATTGAAGTTAGTGCTGCAGTTACTGAGTTGATAACTTTTGTACATTCTATTGGACTATAAGAAAATTATAATAAAAAGGAAGTGAAGAAAGTGACTGATTTAGAACAAAAGAAAAAAGCAAAAGAGTTTGCAGAATTTTGGAAAGATAAAGGATATGAAAAGGGACAATCACAAATATTTTGGACAACATTATTAACAAATGTATTTGGCATAGAAAATATTAGTGAATTTATTGAATTTGAAGATCAAGTTCATATTGATAAGACAACAGGCTTTATAGATGGATATATTCCAAGTACAAAAGTATTAATTGAACAAAAAAGTATTGAAAAAGATTTAAGAAAGCCAATAAAACAATCAGATGGTAGTTTACTTAATCCTTTTCAACAAGCAAAAAAATATATTGCTGAACTTCCTGTATCTAAGCATCCAAAATGGGTTATTACATGTAATTTCAAATCATTTCTTGTTTATGATATGAATAACCCTAACAGTGAACCAGAAGAAATACTATTAAAAAATTTACCAAAAGAATATTATCGTTTATCATTTTTAGTAGATGAAAAAAGCGAGCATTTAAAAAAAGAGGAAGAATTATCATTTAAAGCGGGTGAATTGGTTGGAAAACTTTATGATGCTTTTTCTAAGCAATATAAAGATATAACTAATGAACAATCACAAAAAGATTTAAATGAATTATGTGTTAGATTAGTATTTTGCTTATATGCTGAAGATGCTGGTCTATTTGGAAGAAAAAATGTATTTCATGACTATTTATCAAAATATGAAGATTTAAGTTTAATGAGAAAAGCATTAATTGAGTTATTTAAGATATTAGATACTAAATTAGAAGATAGAGACCCTTATTTAGAAGATGAATTAAATCAATTTCCTTATGTAAATGGAGGATTATTTTCTAATGAAAATATAGAAATTCCATTATTTACAGATGAAATAAAAAATATTCTTTTAGCGAAGGCATCAGATGATTTTGATTGGTCTGAAATATCTCCAACTATATTTGGTGCAGTATTCGAATCAACATTAAATCCAGAAACTAGAAGATCCGGAGGTATGCATTATACTTCAATTGAAAACATTCATAAAGTAATTGATCCATTGTTTTTAAATGAATTAAGAGAAAAATTAGATGATGCTTTAGCATATAAAAACGAGAAAACAAGAAATGAAAAATTAATAGAATTTCAAAATTATATAGCATCACTTAATTTTTTAGACCCGGCTTGTGGTTCCGGCAACTTTTTAACAGAAACATATTTATCTTTAAGAAGATTGGAAAATGAAATGTTATCAGCAATGTCTAAAGGTATGATGATGCTTGATATAGCAGATACAATAAAAGTGTCAATTCAACAATTTTATGGAATAGAGATAAATGATTTTGCTGTTAAAGTTGCTAAAACTGCACTTTGGATTGCAGAAGCTCAAATGTGGACTGAAACTAAAAAGATAATATCTAGTTTTACAAACATTAGTGATTTCTTACCATTAGAAACCTACGATAATATTGTTGAAGCAAATGCACTAAAAATAGATTGGAATGAAGTAATACCTAATACTAAATGTAGTTATATAATGGGAAATCCACCATTTGTTGGTGCAAGATTGATGAGTCCAGTTCAAAAAGAAGATATTGCAGAAATATTTAAAAATATTAAAAACTATGGAAATATAGACTATGTAGGATGTTGGTATGTTAAAGCGGCTAATTATATGAAAAATACCAGTATAGAAACTGCATTAGTTTCAACTAATAGTATATGTCAGGGAGAACAAACAACAATTTTATGGAAAGATATGTTGAATAATGGAATAAATATTAATTTTGCATATCGTACTTTTAGATGGGATAGTGAAGCAAGTCTAAAAGCACATGTTCATTGTATAATTATAGGTTTCAGCTATAAATTGAGAGATAAAAGGATAATATATGATAATGGAAAATTTAACGAGGTAAAAAATATAAATGCCTATTTAGTTGATGCTCCAAATGTTTTGATAGATAGTAGATCAAATCCGATATGTAATGTGAGTAAAGCAGATTTTGGAAGTATGCCAAATGATAATGGATTTTTAAGTGATTATTCAAAAGAACAAGTTTTGGAAATAAATACTAAATATCCAGAAAGCAAAAATATGTTTAAATTATTTATTGGGGCTACTGAATTTCTGCATAAAAAGGAACGTTATTGTTTATGGTTGAAAGGTATATCTCCTATGTTAATCAAAAAAGTTCCACCAGTGTATGAGGCTGTTGAAAAAGTAAAAGAATTAAGAAATAATAGTAATAGAGAAGCAACGAGAAAATTAGCAGATATTCCTATGTTATTTGGTGAAATTAGACAACCAGATGGTGATTATTTGGTTATACCATGTCATTCATCTGAAAAAAGAAGATATATTCCTGTCGGATATGTAGATAAAAATGTGATTTGTAGCAATGCTAATATATTAGTTCCTAATGCTAACTTATATAGTTTCGGAGTATTGATGTCAAATGTTCATAATTCTTGGATGAGAATTGTTTCCGGAAGAATAAAAAGTGATTATAGATATTCTGTAAAAATAGTTTATAATAATTTTCCATGGCCCAATCCTACAAAGGAGCAAAAAGAGAAAATTGAAAAAACTGCTCAAGCAATATTAGATGCAAGAAAATTGTATCCAGATAGTTCGTTAGCAGATTTATATGATGAATTAACAATGCCAGTAGAATTAAGAAAAGCACATCAGGCTAATGATGTTGCTGTAATGGAAGCATATGGATTTAATTGGAAAACTATGACTGAATCAATGTGTGTTGCTGAACTTATGAAATTATATAAATCTTTAGTTGAAAAATAATGATTATTTAAATCTTACTAAATACATTAGGAGATGGTAAAGTGTCAAAATGGGATGAAAAACCTACTAAAATTTTATTAATGAAAAAAGATATAGATTATGTTATGTGTATTGATGAAAATGGTAGTAGCAGTAATTTAACTTATGTATTAAAGCAAATATCAAATGAAAAAGAATTATCTGAAGATGATAAATATTTTACTATTACAGGTTGTATATTTACAAGAGAAGAATATATAAATTCTAAAAGGCTGATAAAAACACTTAAAAACAAATATTGGAATAATGGTATATTCTATGATACTAAAACTAAAAGAGATAAAGCAGTATGTTTTCATTCAAGAGATATAAGAAAACATGATGGTTGTTTTAATGATAGTGTCATAAATTATAATGAATTTATAGTTGACTTATCAGATACTATGAAGGGCATTAAATGTAAGATTATTTCAATAAGTGTTAATCTCTACGAATATTTAAAGAAAGGTTATACTCACAATGTTTATAATGTAGCATTTGACTTCTTATTAGAAAGATATATTTACGATACTGAAAATAATAAAAAAGGTATCATAATGCTTGAAGCAAGAGGTAAGGATGAAGATAAAGAATTACTAGAACATATTAGTAAAGTTATTAATCATACTGGAACTAAAAAAATAAGTTCAAAAGAACTTAAATCAAAAATAGATGGTGTTTATTTCAATCCTAAATGGAACGAAGAATATAGTTCAACTTATGTAGGGCTAGAAATAACTGATTTATTTTCATATCCAATCCATAAATATATTAAAAGAAATACTAAAGATAAAGCATTTCTAATATTTGAAGATAAAATAGTTGGATATCCAAATTATGAAAATAAGGGAATAAAAATATTCCCTCCAGACAAAAAATAAGAACTGGATAAACCAGTTCTTACCGTCCGCGATACCACGAACCCCAAGCAAATAGAATTGCTTTTGACATAATTAATATAGCAAATAATTTAGTATTTGTCAATAACTATGTCCTTAATATTATATATAAAAATGGCTGAAATATGCCTATAAATTAAAAGTTTAAGATTTAAGAGGTAAAATATGAAGATAGCAAGTATTAATATTGAAAGTTCATTTACAAAATTTATTGATTCCCAAGAAATAAAAATTCCAAGTGATAAAAAGACAAATTGTATATTCATTTATGGTAAAAATGGTAGCGGAAAAAGTTCTATTTCAAAACTTTTTTATACTAATAATAAATATATGGAGGGAAAAGAATACATTGATGATTTATTACAATTAAAGACAAAAAGTGCTATAAAAGATTTAAATGTAAAAATTAATTTTGATAATAATACATCTAATATTTTTACAGGGAATAGCATTATAAATCCAATTAAGATACCAGTTTTTAATCAAGAATATATTGACTTAAAAATTACATATCAAGAAGACTTTAAAAATAATAAAATTCAAGAAAAAAATCTAAATTATGGTGTAGAATTACAGTCAAAAACCAAATATTTAGATAAAATAAAAATTGGTAAAATAGAACAAAAACGCAAAGAAGAACTTGAAGAAAAAATAAATAAACAAATAAAGGATAATATTGAAAACCTAAAAAAAGATACTTCTACTAAAGATAATAATAAAAATTATTCAATGTTTACAATAGAAAAATTAAAATCAATAAACCCACAAGAAAAAGAAGTTATAGATGATTTAAATAAAAAAAGGTTAGAACATATTAAATATATACAAAGTCTTAAAGATTTAAATGACAGTAACAAAATACATTTAAACAATATTTTCTTAGATTTCCCTTCTATAGAACAAGATATTATTAACGTTAATAAATCATTGACTTTTAACGAAGATGAGACAAAGACAAAAGCAGCTCGTGAAATTTTAGACAATTTAAGTGAAGAACTCAGAAAATGGAAATTAGATGGTGTTAGCCATATTAATAATGATAGATGTCCATTTTGTGGGTCTGATATAAAAGGAAATGAATTAGTTAATATGTATAAAGATTATGTTGATAGTAGAATTAATAAGATGAAAACATATCTAACTAGCGAAATAAATAGATTTAGTAATTATAAAAACAATTCAAAACATTCTTTTGAGTTAGTAAAACCTAATGCACAATATTTAGATAGTATTTTCAAAAGTAATTTATATAATCAGATTAACTCTTTAGAAAATAAGCTGAATTTATATTTAGATAAAATAATAAATATACTAAAACAAAAAAGTTTAGATAATTACTTATTCGTTG
>DUUN01000299.1 GCA_012841535.1 Gallicola sp.
AGTTATTGTTTTGGCATTAGTGTTACTCATTTTTGGAATAATTACATCGAAAATATGGGTGACAATTCTGTTAGCAATAAATACTAATTTCGTTTATGCAGCTATCTTCTTGATTGGAATGTACGAATATGGATGCTTATGGTGGGAAGCGCAACTGTCCATAGGGATTCGAGTATAACGTTTAAGTTTCGCAATGGAGGCTCGATAAAAATCATCTGAGTCGCTTGAAAAATAGCGGCTTTTTTTGTATTTTTATAATTAAGAAAATATGTTATAATTTTATTTAAGAGGATATCAGGGGGACCACATCATGGATAATTACCAAGTTGCGATCAACGGAACAAAGTTAGCTGCACAGATTCTAGGTATAGAAACTCCTGACGTGCAGTTTTTTATAACCAAGATTTAACGAAAAAAGGAATCAATTCCATCTTCCTAAAGGATGAATATATCATAGCATTTAACGAAGAGTGGTTAGAACAAGCAAATTAAATGGAAATTCTAATTACTTGTTTTCACGAGAGTAGGCACGCCTATCAGTGGAAAGTAATAAATCGTGAGTATACTGGAACAGAAGATGTTGAATCACACACGATTCAAAAACTGAAAGATGAAATGAGTAATTATAACTCGCCAACAAAAAAGACATTCCAGAAGAAGAATATCTAAAGCAGGCTATTGAGATAGATGCCATTGCGTTTGCGCATAAGATGATGTTAGAACATTTTGATATAAAAACAGTGATTCCGGAATGTATAATTGCTGATTTGGGAAAGTTAATTTAAGTATTTATATGATGAGATTAATATTTTTTAAGGGGGTAATTAATCATGAGTATAAAAAAAATATATTCAAAACAACTAATATATTTTCAATATGCTTCAGATTTTAACAGTGTTTGTGAAAGGTTAAATCAATCACATAGCCTTAAAGCATTTGATAACGTGGTATCAAGAGATATAAAATTAAGTGAGTATATAAAGGATAGATTGAATGATAGCAATTTCTTATCTAGTTATTCATTAAACTATAACTATAATAAATTTTATGTTGATCCATCTAAAAGAAGAAATATATCATTGAGTTTTAATGCTAGTGACAAGTTGGAGTTAAACCACTTTAATATTGATAATGTAAGAATTCATATTTTTAATACTGGAATAGGATTCTTGGAACTGAATTATTCATTCTTTATGCCAGGGTTAGAAAGTATCATCAACACAATATATAAGCTTAAAATGTTAAAGGGTGATTCCTTAAAGAAGGTTATTTTTAGAAAAAAAATAGGTAAAGATGATTACTTATATGACGATATAAATATATATGATTTTATTAGGGACTTGTTAAAAATGATTGGCAATATAAGTATTTCAAATGTCAATACTGAAGCATTAACATATAATTTAGTTCTATTGGAGAAAAACAAAAACGATATTAGTTTACAAAAACTTGCATTTAAGTTATCTAGGGGTTATAAAGATTCCTATAAAATTAAGCAGGATGATGTAACTTTATCAGTTTACAATGAATTTGATAATATTACTTGGGGTTTTTCTTTAGAGGGAGCTACGTGTGTTGCAAGATTATGTGATGATGTCATTACTAATGATTTTATTGAAAATAATCTTTTCTCCTTAAATGGGAATCTACAAACTGTTTACTTTATGATGTACTTATTGATTTTAAATCAAAGATATAGTTTGTTTAGTATACAAAATAAACTTGATAGGTTTATAAGAGAAAAGGATAGTTTTAATAATGAAATGTTATTGACTTTTAAAAAATTAAAAAATGAAATAATATTATTTAACTCATCAGCTATATTGTTTGATGTTGGAGAAAATACTTTATACTCAAAATATTATGATAAACTATTTAAAACTAATAGAATTCATCAACTGATTGAAGAATATAAAATTAAAGCAAATTCAATTGAACAACAACTAGATATTTTTAAAATAGAAGTTGAACAACAAAAAACTAAAGTCGAAAACAAGAAAAATAAAACAATCAACAAAATTGGTAAGATTGGAGTGATTGTTGCACTGATTGCCTTTCTCCCTAATTTTGAATCAGTTATGCAAAAATTGTTAAACGAATTTTCGATTAGTTATGAAGATATACCTTTAATGACCATATTGTTAGGGATAGGTATTTTTGGAATTACTATTTATGAGATTGTCATATACTATATTAAGAAAAGAGGGTAGGGAATATGGAACAAAATAAAAAGATTCATAATATTTTAGCTTCATTAGATAAAAACTTAGAAATCGGAGACTACAATAGTGTCATTTTCCAATGTGGAATGATTCTTGAAATAATTTTCAAACAAATAATTCGAGAGTCATTAACTTCTTTGCCATATGAGCAAAGAAAGAAAATTATGGAATTTGAATCTGTAATTGGGAAAGGAAACAAAGGTTTTGAAGAGTTTACGTTTGGTCAAATTTGTGGTTTGCTAAGAGAAAGTAACCTATTATCAAAATGGGCTAAGTATCTTAATAAAGATTTGGGTGTACTTCAGTCAATAAATTTGTCTACTTTTGTTAATTTAAGAAACGAAGTTAGTCACACTAATTCAGATGTGATTGTAGATGAATATAGCGCAAAATTATTTCACTCATACTTAGTAAACTGGCTAGCATTCTTAGGAATACAAGATATTCAAAAAAATATAAAAATTTCTTTTGAAAAAAATACGATTAATAAAGATAGTGATTCTGTAGAAGATAAAACACTAAGAGTGAATATGGACGTGCATTCTGCATATGATTCTTCTTTGCTAACTGAAGAAGAAAGGCTTGAGGTACAATCAAAATCAACTTTAGATTTCGATTTAAAAATACTAAAAGAAATTTTTGATAATATTGGTAAATCAAAGATTAATATACTTGATTTCGGTTGTGCAAGTGGTAAGGTATCTTATGATAGATTTGCAAATATCTCTTTTGTAAATAAAGTAATTGGTATAGATGTTAATTCAAACGCTATAAAGAAAGCAAAAACTAAATTTGAGTGTGAAAAAATGAGATATTATGAACTGGATATTCTAAAGTCTCAAGGGTTAGAACAACTAAAAGAAATAATGAAATCTGAGAATATAGAACAGTTTGATTTGATATATTGTTCTTTTGTCTTACATCACCTAGAGAATCCAAAAAGAGCACTTTCTCTATTTAGATCATTATTAAAATCAAATGGCGCTATATTTATTAAAGCAGCAGATGATCAGACAAAAATAACGTACCCTGATGATAATGAATTAGCATTTAAGATTATTGGAATACAAAGCAATATGCCAACATCTTCGGACAGGTATTTTTCTAGAAAAATGTATAGCAATCTACTAAAGACAGGTTATAAGAATATTAAGATGTTTTACGATGTGCAAGATACTATAAATAAAACTTACGAACAAAAAAGAGAAATGTTCATTGATGATTTCAGTTATAGACGTAATTATGTTAAACAAGCACTTGATCTTGATCCGAATAACAAAGATCTTGAAAGAAAACTAGAAGAGATAGATAATTTTCAGAAAGAGCTTGCTAATCTATTTGGTGATTATGATTTTTATTACACAAATACGATATCAGTTGCTATAGGATTTAAATAGT
Organism: Gallicola sp.; assembly: GCA_012841535.1. GTDB lineage: Bacteria > Bacillota > Clostridia > Tissierellales > Peptoniphilaceae > Miniphocaeibacter. The sequence continues at coordinate 3,621 of DUUN01000299.1, forward strand.
AACTCTTATAATTTTTAAAAAGAATTAGTATTATACTTGGGTTTGATACCTAACAATAAGTAGGTAGTGGAATGACCTATTTTGACACAAAGAAATCACTACTTAAAAATCTCTGTAAAATTGAAGGGCTAAACTAAGACATAATTTAGGGGTGTAATTTTTTTTGGTGGGGGTGTAAAAATTCCTGCTAGGGGTGTAAAATTGTAGCAAAATAGGTCACACAATCCATCTAACTAGAATAGGTCTGATACACTAATCAGGCCTTTTTTGTACTTAAATTTAGCCAAAACATGGGAAAAATGCTAATTATTAGTCGATTTTCAAGCTTTTTTAGCACAGTCGGGTCAATAAGGAGTTGAAAC
>DUUN01000279.1 GCA_012841535.1 Gallicola sp.
AATAATATACTAAATTATTCTAATTGAGGTTGAAAAATGAAATATGCTTTAATAAATGGAAAAATTATAGATGGAAGAGGATTAGACCCTATTGAAAAAGGTACTTTAATTATCGAAAACAAAAAGATAGTTTACGTGGGTAAATACAAGGAAGTATCTGGTGATTATAGTATAATAGATTGTTCTAATAAGGTAATTATGCCGGGAATTATTGATACTCATTTACATTTTTCTGGAAATTTAACTGACAATGATTCTGATTGGGTATTGGAACCTATTATGCAAAAGGCTGTAGTTGCAGTGCAGCAAGCAAAAGAAACTTTACTAGGTGGCGTTACAACAGTTGGTGAAATTGGATTTATTGGTCTTCATATTAGGGATATGGTTGAACAGGGAGTAATGGAAGGGCCAAGAATTGTTGGAACAGGCAGGGGGTTTTGCAGAACTTGTGGCCATGGAGATTCCCATAAATTACCTTATGAATACAATAGTATAGGCCATCCATGGGCAGAAAGAGTAGATGGACCTTGGGATTTAAGAAAAGCTGTAAGAATGCGTTTAAGGGATAATCCTGATGCAATAAAAATATGGTCAACTGGTGGTGGAATTTGGCGTTGGGATAAAAAACTTGATCCCCACTATACGATGGAGGAAATCCAAGCTGTTGTTGATGAATGTAACATGGTTGGTATTCCGGTATGGAGTCATGCTGAAGGCTATGAAGGAGCTTTAAATTCTGCAAAGGCCGGAGTCCATTTAATTATTCATGGACAAACTTTAAATGATGAATGTCTAGGTATTATGGCTGAAAAAGGAATTTATTTTTGTCCAACTATTCAATTTTTACAAGAATGGTTTAAAACCTATGAGCCACCATATATTCCACAAATTCATGATAAATATGAGGGAAGTACTGTAGCAGAAAAAGAGTTACAAAGAGTTTATGAAAACTTAAGAAAGGCTGCTAAAAAGGGTATTGGGTTAACAATTGGCTCAGATTCTTTTTGTTCTTCCTTAACTCCTTACGGAAAAACTGCCATTGGTGAAATGTATTCCTTTGTAGAAAAGGCTAAACTATCAGCTATGGATACAATTGTAGCTGCAACTAAAACCGGTGCAGAAATGTTAAAGGTAGATAATATTACCGGTACCTTAGAGGAAGGGAAATTTGCTGATTTATTGGTTTTAAATAAGGACCCTTTAGAAAATATAAGAAATTTAACTATGGATTCAATGGACTATATTTTTAAAGAAGGTAAAATAATTAAGGGAAATTTTACTAAGACTATAATTTAAATAGGATTAAAAAACAACGTAACTTTTTATATTACGTTGTTTTTCTTTCTATTAAATTACATGGAAAGACCATATTTATTGGAATATTGTAGTTATGAAAATTATATATAAAGTTTGCAGCGTATTTTCCCATTTCATAAGCAGGAGCATGAACCGTTGTAAGTGGCGGGTTAGTAAATTTAGAGCCGACGGTGTCATTAAAACCTATTATGGAAATAGTATTTGGAACTTCTATATTATATTCCTGTAGGGCATTTAAGGCTCCAATTGCTATTGAATCACTAGCTGCAAATATTGCTGATGGAAGATTATTATTTTCAATTAATTTCTTCATCATTTTATATCCGGACTGTATACTAAAGGAATCTTCAATTAAGTAGGGTTTATATTCTATTTTATTTTTTTCACAAAACTCTATAAAATATTTCTTTCTTTTATCTTCATATAAAATATTTTTATCAACATATTCCAATCCACCTAAATATCCTATTTTTTTATGGTCTTTAGCTTTTAAAAGATTAAGTAGATCATAGACAGCATTTTTAAAATCTAGAGAAATTGTATTAACAGTGATTTTATCGGTACATAAGTCTACAAAAATTATATTCTTATGCTTATTTTTAAAAAGGGTAATTTCCTTATTTGAAAACTTACCTATACAAATAAGTCCATCTACATCTTTTAATGAGTCAATATAATTAATATCGTCTTTGAAATTTCTTATTAATTCGATTTTGTTTTTTCTACAATAGTCTTCAACGCCTTGTCTAATATATAAATAAAAAGGATCCTGTATTTCTTCTTTTATAGAAAACCATTGTAAAACGCCTATTGAAAAGGAATGACTACTTTTAGATTTTTTTCTTACAGTATAATTTAATTCTTTAGCAGTTTGATTCACTATCCTCCTAGTTTCTGATGATACTTGTAGGGTAGGGTCCTCATTTAGAATTCTTGATACTGTTGTAATTGAAACTTTTGCTTTTTTAGCAATATCTCTAATAGTAGCCATAATTTTAACTCCTTATTTGTTTTTTAAATAAAAATTCCACGCA
>DUUN01000783.1 GCA_012841535.1 Gallicola sp.
CACTTATAGTATATGAATGTCAATTACTTTAATTCATTTTGATCAAATAATTTTCTTATTTTTATAATTTACTTGTATAATTGGAACATTATACAAGTTAGCAAAGTATTCCACCCTGTCTTTAATTTCATGGTCTATCTCTTCACATCCACTGTAATGAATTACAGCCCTTGGTTTTGAAAATTCTTTATCAATACCAACTTCATTATAGAATGGTAATTCAATATCATCGTAATATGGATTTTTCAAACAATAAGGCGTTTTGGTCAAAGTCATTTGATAATTGTGCCCATATGTATAAATGATGGAATTAACAGAATGATCCTCACCCTTTTTTACTGTACAAAAATTTTGCTTAGTTATATGATTTGAATCTTCAGTAGTATGTTCTAACTGAGCATCTATTTCACATGCCCCTAAAAAATTGTTTATATTTATATCATAAACCAAGCCATAATTAGTGTTATCATTTTGAAAATGATTGTGATTCTGATTACTTATTATACTTGTTGAGATACAACCTACTTTGCTGTTTTTTAAAATATCTTTTTTGTATTCGACAGTATCGCTATTTCTAAACATGTGAGCCAATAAGTTATAAGGCCTTTCTTCATCAAAAGATTCAACACTAGTAAGTTGTTTCTGCCACATTCCCACAATGATAGGTTTATAGCTATATTCAATCTCAAAGATAAGATTTATCTTTTCTACATCTTCCTTATCTAAATAAATATACCTTTCTTTTAAATCTAATTTTCTTTTTAGTTCACTTTGATATTTTTCAATTACATCTAGATGCTTATCAAGCGCATCTGAAATAGTTTTGTTTATATAAGAATATTGTTTAATGCTTTTTAATCCAATTCCAATATTATCTATTATAGAAAGCACTGTATTATATTCCAATGAACTATATTTGGATTCAACTTTTCTCTCCATCTTTATCCCTCTACTATTATGATATCACTTTATGTACTTTTAAGTAACTGTATTGATTATTATGTTTGTAAACTAGTGTTTAATTCTTTTTTTTCTTTTACCAGGAATTCCAACGACAGTTGAATAACTTGGCACATTTTTTAAAACAACTGCATTAGACCCTATCTTTGCATTCTCGCCAATTGTAATATTACCTAACACCTTAGCTCCTGCACCTATCATAACATTATCACAAACAGTAAGGTGTCTCTTCCCCTTTTCCTTCCCTGTTCCACCTAATGTGACACCGTGATACATAGTAACATTATTACCAATAATACTCGTTTCACCAATTACAACACCCATTCCATGATCTATAAATAAATTTTTTCCTATTGTTGCTCCAGGATGTATCTCAATTCCTGTTTTTCGTTTTGTTCTTTCACTTATCATTCTAGCTATAAAGAAACACCTTTTTCTATAAAAATAATTAGCTATTCTATACCTAATTACAGCTTTAAAACTCGGATACAAAAAAACTTCCAAATCATTACAGAGCGATGGATCCTTTTCTTTTATCAATGATATTTGGCTTCTTATATATTTAATGACTCTCATTTTAAGCCTCCTACTTCAATATATTCAAATTATTAAGTAGTGAAACAGCACTTGTAAATAAAAAAACAACTACAAATTATAGTTGCTTAATAAGATTATATAAAACATAACAATCATAATGTTTTACCGTTATTATCCATTGATTGGTTATATTTACCATATAGTTCTTTCATGATTTCATTTTCTTTTGTAGACTGAATTCTAAAAAGGTTTGTCATTCCTTCTACATCATTATCTCTAATGTAGTCATGATAATATTCAATTAGATCATTTGTAATTATTACTGGTGCCTGAAGTTGCTTTAATAAATTGAAGTTTAATAATAAGCGGCTAGTTCTACCATTCCCATCTTCAAAAGGATGAATTCTAATAAATTCGATATGAAATCTTGCTTCCTTCTCAAATGGATCCATTTTATTCCATTCATTTTCATATTTTGATAACAATGTTAAAACATCTCTTTGAATTGCAACTGGTTCTGAAATGTAAACGTTTGAATCTATAATATGGTCTCCAACCTTACGATAATCTTTTGAAATATATAAAGAATCATTGTTTACTATATTGGCTGTTGTTATAACTGCAGTTTCTGAAAGCTTCTCATTTCGAAATAACAATTCGTTTAAGTATTCAAAAGCCTTCATATTGTTTCTAAGGCGGAGTTTGAATTCAGTATCATCTTTGTTTTCTAAATTTAATGAACTGCTCATGTTCGTTAACCTACGAATAAGCAATTCAAAGTATTCAATGTAAAACCTTTCATTATCTGGAGATAAATAATCAGTATTTATTTTTGTTTTCATATTATCAATATTCCTTTTTCAATTTATAAAACTATAATTTTTGCAATTCTATAGTTTTATTATCTGAGTTTCAAACTTTTAATTTTATTCATTTTATGACTATGTTGTTTAATTTGAAAAGTCATTATTAATTGCATGTTATCATCAGAAAGTCTATTATTCATTGTATAATCGAAAAATGAGTATCCTTCTCTTTGTCTTTCTGTGATTGCAATTGCTATTCCCATTTCATAAAAACTTTTGGGAATTACATCACTTGCACTAAGTGGCTTGCCATCTTTTCTATATAAGCTTAATGTGTATGGGTCATCAGTTCCACTTATTTCATAATCACAATTCTGGTTAGTAAGCTTAAATTTTTTAGACTTTCTAAAATCACTCATATAAATCCTTCTTTTTTAGATAGATATTCAGCTACAATTTTTGCCTATCTCTTCTTTGTCTTACAATAACCTGCATTTTGTTGTTCTTTCCATTTTTTATATTCTTCTTTCATACATAGAGCACAAGGTCTATAACCTGCATTTATTGCAGTTGCCTCGTCAATAAAAAACACTCTATATCTTATATATTGTCCCTTTTTTATCCACATCTGCGCAGAAGGGCAATCAAGTCTTCCATATATTTTTAACTTCTTATGTCCACCAAAGGTTCCTTTTTCTGTACTTAGGTATTGATTACCTTTTATATCTACAAGGTTATATAACTTTTCATTCATATAAAACTCCTAAGTTAATTATATATTATTTAAGCAAGAAAACAAACCCTTATTAAAGGTTTGCCTTATTTCTTTGATGGGTCAATACCCCAATAGGCACAAAATGTTTATTTGTCTCTATTTATCTTTTTTTTGTTAGGATTTATATATTTACTTTCTTTTATAAATATTGTCCTAATAATTTCTGTTTCCTCTATGTTAATAATTGGTCTCTACATGATATACTATTCATTAGTGATGAAGATTTTGAACATTTTTGTGAACATACAACAAAGGATATTCATGATTTAGAAATTATGATAAATGATTCTAATGATGTTGATTTAATCAATCTAACTCAAGAATATATATTAGATATGAAAATAAAATTTATCAGAAATGATATCGAAGCTAATATGGTTAAAATTAAAAAAATGGAAGAATTAAAAAATGATTTATCTTTGAAAAGGCATAATAAGGAGAAAGGTAAGTAAGGCAGGTCCGTTTAATTTATTTGTTAAAAATATATGTTAGTTTATAATACATATGTTACACAAAAATAATAAAAGAAAGATACCTCTGTTATAATTGAGTTGTGAAAACAAAATTAAACAAAGAGGTATCTAATGAGAATTATAACAGAAGAAATGAGA
>DUUN01000034.1 GCA_012841535.1 Gallicola sp.
ACAACTCAACTGTAAATTATTTCAAAAGTGTAGCTGCTACTTATAAAGTATGGTTAAATGAAATAGTTAATTCATTTATTATTAATCCAAAAACTAATAAGCGAATGTCTAATGGATTTATAGAAGGAAAAAACAATTTATGTAAATAATAATGACTGGATTTGGATTTAAAGACTTTGAAACATTTAGAGCAAAAATACTATATACAAACTCTAAAAATAAACTACCATTTAAATATTAGATATTGCAAATAGGTTGGTAAAAATTTGTGTATTTAATCGACCCCAAAAGTAAAAAAACTTTTGGGGTTTTAGTCATTTTTGACCCCGAAAGTTTTTATGTTTTTATGCTTCGACCCCAAAATATTTTATAGAGCCTATATAATGTTCATTATAAGCCTAAAATATATTAATCATTATTAATGTTTTTTAATAGCGTTTCAAACAAGAGCCAATCGCTACTATCCACGTCATATTCAACATAATTTTCTTGAGTATTTACTCTAAAATCCTTATATGTTCTAGTAATTGAATCATATTTTTTTGAAATAACAATTCCACCTATAAGCTTACCTAAGTTTTTGGGTCTATTAGTATTAGTATCCTTAATAAATTTATATAGTGCTTCAGCCTTTACTCTAGTATCTTCTACTCGATCACCAACAGGTTTTGTATCAAAAATACCAATTGTTCCGTCAACAAATTTAACAATAAAATCCGGTTGAAAAGTTGACATGCCATTATTATAAGAAATACCAAAATTTTCTTTCATATGCTCATCGCCATTTTTCCAAAACCACTCAACCACGTCTTTTCTAGTGTTCAAGTAATTAATGAAACTTAATTCTAGTCTGTTAACATCACCATTACTTTGATTAATTGGTAATCTAAGTGGCTGATATAATGATAGTTCTGAATCAATTACTTTATTGTTATCTCTTGTATATGCCCGCGAAGAACTAATTTCATAATTATAATAAATTCCAGTTTTACCAGCATCCTCAATAAGTTTTTCTCTAAACTTCTGAGTAGCCCTTGATAATATGGTTGAAAAAATTTCTTGATTACTTAAGACAAGCTTTTGAACTGTCATTACTTTTTCGGTTCTGGGAATTGGATAATAATATTTCGTTAGCGTTTCAACAATAGCACCATTTATTGCTGATTTTGATCTAACATAAGCTAGTCCATTTAGATTTTCTCTTATCAGATTGTAATATGCAAAAGAAATGTCCGTATCTGAAATTTTAACATCTATGGTTTCACCATATACATTTTTTTCCTCATTTAGCATTAATGTACTTTCGTGTATTTCAGATAATACACTTTGATTTACATTAATTTTTGTTTTTAAACCTTTCCCTATCATTTTCGGAACGCTAACAATTGAATATTCACCTTCTTCAATGCCAAAATAACTACAAAATTCCTTTTCAAAATAAGAATAAAATGAACTATCTGCTGAGTTATAATCATCTGCACGACTTTTGTAATAGGAAATTAGGTTTATTGTAGTGTAAACAGGACGTCCAAATTTTGTTCTAAAATAAGACATTTCTGTTTTAATACTATTAGGATTGTACGATTCTTTAGTAATCGTAAATCTAGAAAGATTTGTAAATAGGTATGCATTATCCAATAGTTGATTTTCATATGATTTTGCTTCTGCAGTTCTTAAAATTCTTCCAATTGTTTGGATTTCAAATGTCTCAGAATTTCCATCTCTAAATTTAACTAAAATTTGAGCTCTTGGACAATCCCATCCTGTTGCTACTGCTACTTTAAAAACAAGATACTCTGTCTCATCATCAAGATCTTTAATTTTTCTCTTATCAAAACTTGCACCTTTATCAACCCAAATTTTTAGTTTACCATTTTTTTCTGTGATTCCTTTTCCCCTTAAAAAATCTTTAATAACTATTATTTTTTCTTCTCCATGATCTTTATTTGGAATTTGAATTAACACAAGTGGCTTAACCGGCGAACCAATTCTTTCATATTCTCTTAAAAGTTCTTCTCTTTTTTCATAACCTTTTTGAAGTACTAAAATTTCAGAGTCAATATCATCTTCCAAAATGAGAGTATCATCAATTCCCTCATTAACAATAATACCTTCCTTAATCATTCCTTCAGCAATAACCGCTTCTGTATCAACTATTACATCAGGCTCAGATAATGGAGTTGCAGACATTTCAAGTGTAATATGAGGTATAACGATTGTATCTTTAAATTCTCTAATTCTAGTTTGAATACCTGCACCGATATGTGACTCATCAACAATTAAAATAATCTTAGTGCCTCGTCTTCTAGTTTCTTCTAATACATCAATAAACGACATACCTTCTTGATCTTTCATAATGTTGTTTTTCCATGCACCAGTCGCAGAATCTTTATCGACAAGTTTTTCCCAATTTACAAATACGATTTCATTCTTTCTAATATACTGTCTACTTCCAAAAAACTCATTGTCAATTAGTGAACATTTAGGGTTTCCTCCAAGATATGACTTGACAGCCTCATATGATTGAATTTGTAACTCACCTTTACCAATACTTGCCCAAAGAAAACAAAAATCTTTATCTTCATTGTCCAAAACAAGTTCTTCCATAAGTGCACTAACCATAAAAGTTTTACCGCTTCCTGTTGGTGCTTTAAAAACAATTGTTTTACCATTTAAATTAAAATAAGCATCAAAATGTTTTTTTAAATTATCAACTGCACGCCTCTGATAATCTTTTAAACGATATTTCATAAATCTTACCCCCTTTTAATACCTTCAATAATCTCTTTATATATTTCATAAATTTTATTTGGAATAGGTTTGACTTGAACCTTTGAATCTTTATCAAATAATGTCTCATCAATAACATTATCTGTTGAAAAAATATACACTACTACTTCTGCACTAGACTCTAAGACTTTGCTTTTAAACTCATTAAAAGACTTTTCCTCATAAAAGTCAGTATATAAAAACATTCTTTTTGTTTTGGAATTGTTTTCATAGATACTATACTTTTCATTGTTTTCTAACTCATTGTATGTGTTTTCAACAATACACATCAACTCGTTACATCTCTCAACTATATTATACTTAGCTTGATCCCTATTATTAACATTCGGTATAAAATCCGTTTTATAATAGTGTAAATTAGCTGATATTCCATCACTATATTTTGTACCATCAGGTCTAATTCCAGTAATAACAGTTTTTAACCTCGGATATGTAACATCTGTACAAATATTATTTTCATTGGTTGTAACAAGAATAAATTGTCTATTACCACCATCTTCTTGGTTTAATTCTAACACAGCTTGCCCTGTTGTTCCTGAACCGGCAAAAAAGTCTAAAATAACGGGGGTTCCTTTATTAGGAAAAAAAGAAATTAGATCTTTAATATAATTTAATGGTTTAGCGTAGTCAAATGTTTTTTTATTGAAAATATTTATTAATTCTTTAGAAGAAACTTGATTTAAATAAGCGTTTTCAGCAAATTCTAATGAATTAAGAAGTAAGTTATGAGATTTTAATTCGCTTTTGTATGTTTTATATATAAAACCACGCTCATTTTTTCGGTGTTTTTCTTTAAAAACAATTTTTCCTGACTCTAAATGCTCTTGCAGTTTCTCTTCTGTAAATGCCCATCCTCTACCAGCAGGGGGAATATCAACCTTGTTAGTTATTGGGTTTATTATTTTAAAAATATTTTTTGAGTCTCTCATGGTTGGATCTGATGATTTCCAGTCACCCTTTGGATCATTATCCGGATTTTTATAACCCGAAAAGTCCTTCTTTCTCCCTATTAACGGGAATAAGTCTTTGTTATTAGTATAAATCAAACAATATTCATGTTGGTTATTAAAATATTTAGACATGGCTCTTTGCGAAACGGTTTTCCTTACAAAACTGCCAACATAGTTATGTTCTCCCCAAATTTTATCACATAATAATTTTAAATTGAAATATTCATTATCATCTATACTTATAAAAATAGTTCCATCTTCTTTCATAAGACTTTTAGCTAATATTAACCTTTTTTCCATAAAATTCAACCACTTCGAATGCCTAAATCCATCATCTTTATCTATAAAATTATCATTGTAAATAAAGTCTTTATTTCCAGTATTATAGGGTGGATCTATATAAACCACATCAACAAAACCCTGCCCATTACTAATCATATTTAAAGTAGTCAAGACATGAAAGTTATCGCCCTCGATAATCAAATGATTCAAATCATTATCTTTTTCTTTTATAGTTAAATTACGAATTCTTTGCAAAATAGGAATATTTTTTTTACTGTATTCAATAGTAAATTCAGGTTCAATTTCTTTATCCCAATACAATCCGTATTTAGTTGATTTAAGTTGCTTCTCGAGTTTCTCAATATGTAAAATCAATTGTTCTTTACTATAGTTTCTATATTTACTCAATTTTATCTCTCCTTTATGATAATCTAAGTATATGATTTATAAGATCTTCATATATTATTATAGCATTTTTTGATTTTTTTGGAAGAAAAACTTATATCATCACCGTTTATCTATACTTTTATATATCTTTTCGAGAAAATAAAAGGTATATATTTTTCATTTATATTAAAAA
>DUUN01000518.1 GCA_012841535.1 Gallicola sp.
ATTTCTTAATATATTTTGAAAATCCATTACTTTAGTAACTATTAAAAAAAATATTTACCAGTATAATAATTTTGTAAATAAAAATTGGAGGTAAATATGAAAAGAAAAAAATTTATTTACTTGTTGGACTAATCCTAACCCTATTTACATTAATAGGTTGTTCCAATAACAATAGTAAAAAAGAAACGGAAAAAACAACAGAAGTAGTAACTACAGAAAATGAAGAAAAAGAGACAATAGGTGTAGCATGGCCTTTTTATGAAATAAAAAAAGATGGCCAAGTAAAAGGTCATATGTTGGGAACAATACATGTTGCAAAAGAAGAAATCTATCCCTTTCCAAATGAAATAGTAGAAAGCCTTAAGGAAAGCGAAAATTTTATTACAGAAGTACTTATGGCGGATTTACAGGGAGAGGAAACTCAAAATGTATTAATGGAAAAAATCACAAGTGGTGAGCCTTTAATAAATACATTAAATGAAGAAACAAAAGTAGAATTTCTTAAAACCCTTGAAAGCTATGGACTAAAAGAAGAAAAAATAGCATCTTTTAATAGATTTGGAATTACACAAATTACCGATGCCCTTGTATATGCACCTATGGTTAATTTCGGAGTGGATATGCAGCTAAGTTCATTGTCAGCCAAAAACGAAAATCAAAAAAATATTGGTTTGGAAACCATAGAGGAGCAATACGAAATCCTGCCAAAAATATATGATGTGCCGGCAGACTCTAACGAATGGGCTAAGTCCATACTGCCATATGAAGAGAACAAAAAAATGAATGAGGAATTACTACAATCATATATAGATGGAAATATTCTGGAAAAATATGTAGATGCAGATAGCTTAGAAGTGACTGAAGAACAGTACAATTTATTACTGGTAAACCGTAACCTAAATTGGATAAAGCAACTACCACAATATTTAGAAAAGGAAAATCAAAGCTTTATTGCAGTAGGAGCAGGACATTTGCCAGGGGAAAAAGGACTAATAAAACTTCTTGAAGAAGAAGGTTATGAAGTTAATTTAATAGAATTTAGTAAAGAAATGAGTTACCTTAAGAGTAACTCATTTTTTAATTATATTTTTTCCTAAAACTTAAATAATTCTATCATTATATAAGGAAACTATTCTTTCTCTTAAACCTTTATTTCTTAACTTTACTATTGCTTTTCGACTTTAAAAATATCAGTATTCCCAAATAAATTACCGATAAAATAGAAGCCATATCCAAATGAGTCAACTCTACTGGCAAACTTTTACCAATAATTAAATTAGCAAGGCCTATTACTAGAAAAAACAACAAAGATATATAAAAACTTCCACTTCCTGCGGCTATCTTTAAGTCCTTATCACCTTTTACTTGATGTATAATAACAGCCGTTAAAATTATTAAAATCTCTACAATCAATAAAAACTTATCCATAAAAAATCCTTATAAAATTAATTTACTTCTTAAACTGATAAAATTTTAGCTACTACATCAAACTTTTCCAACTTCCCTTGCTTATTCTTTTCCTAAATATACAAGCTATTTCTACAAAATGTTTATAATGGTTCTCTCTTAAACATTTACGCTAATATTATTCTTTCATATATGACCAAGGCCAAACATAAAACAGCTGCAAAACCTAAAAATATCAAATATGAAAGATTCTTTTTACTCCTATCATACTTATAGGCAGTATATAATCTTCCAAAAGACCCAATTAATGATGCTGAAATAAGAAGATATATACTTGAAATAGATTTATCACTTGTAAATTTAAGTAGAAGCTCAACAACAGCCAAAATTGCAAAAACCACTATTACAATATTATAAGATACCGCGTCAGCCTCTACTCGCATTTTCTTTTTATCAATATTATTCATAATTTCCTCCTTAAAAATTTCTTTATTTCAAACGTTTGATTATACAGCAGTTTTTCTGCTTGAATACATAATAAACTATTTATTTTATAA
>DUUN01000019.1 GCA_012841535.1 Gallicola sp.
ACTTTATTAGAATATATAATATATTTAGGAGAAAAATCATGAGAATAATTGGCTTAATACTATATATAATAATACTATCTACTATTTCTAAACTATTTATGGCTATATTTATATTAGCTCCTTTTGCTATTGGAAAATTATTAGACAGGAAAGTGGACTTTAACAATTACATGAGAAATTTCATAAGGGAAGAAAATTATTATAGGATTATTATTTTAGATTTCTTAGCATTAGTTGTAACAATACTTCTAAGTTATTTTATTTTTACAAATCTTTATAATAAATATAAACTTCCATTAACTATTTTTATTATTGTATTACTTATTGTTAAGTTTATTATTGCAAAAATATTAAAAAAGAGGAAAATTTTAGAAAAATTCTTTAAATAAAAAAGCTAAATCACAAATTGGATTTAGCTTGCTAGTTCTATTAAGTAGTCATAATCTTTTTGGGATATTTTAAAATTCATTTCAAAAGTATTTAAAATTTTCATACTTATGTAGGGACTGTCCTTGTATAAAATAACATTCATACCATTTAACATTTTATCGTTATTTTTACCTAAAACCGTTTCTATTTTACTTTGGTAAAATTTAAATTCTAAGTATTCTGTTGAACCATCCGGTATTTTTGAAGGAGAAAAAATATCCTTTATTGAATCTATATTTTCTTCTAAAGATTCATATTCCTCTTCATCAATAGCATCTTCAAATTTTTCGAAAAACGTAGTAATTTTTGAAAATTCCTCATCCTCTTCTCTGATTTTCTTTAAAACTTTATTATTTAAAAGATCGACTATTTCAATTTCGGATTCTTTTTTAGCCGGTTTTTCTGAGCTTACATTATTGTTTTTTGAATTACAACTAGAAAAAACAAATAAACCAATAGCTATAGTTAAAATTAAAAAAACTCTTTTTTTCATATATAACTTCTTTTAATTTCTTATATTATTCTAAGGTATAGGTGGTATTTTCATATAGAGTATTTTCAGCAATTGTATTTTCCAATCCAAATTCATTAAAATCTCCACTGTAAGCAATAATAACCAATGCAATTAAAATCATTGAAAACAATACAATAGTTTTTTTAAATTCTCTTATTTTTGTCATGTTTTACACCTCTCAACTATTAATGTACTAATAGAATAACACAATAGTTAAGTTTTGGCAAATTTACTAAAAAAGGCGTATATATAAATCAGTAAATTTATTTACATATACGCCTTTTATTATTAGATTTTTATTATTTATAAATTATTTTTTTAATACGGATATTCTTTCTTGAATATGGTTTCCCTTAACTGCTTCGTCAATCATTGCTATAGCATAGTCAGCATAGCTTATTACACTTTCATTATTAGCATTTGTAGTGTATTCTTCACCTGCTAGTAAGTATTCTCCGGTTCTTTTACCATCTGCCTGAAAATCAGCAGCAGGACTAATATATGTCCATTTAACATCATGTCTTTTTCTTAATTCATCTAGAGATTTTCCCATTGCAGTTGCTAAAGGCATAAAGGCATCAGGAAAATCAGGACTATCCATTAATCTTGTTTTATGCTCCTTATCTACATAAAGACTACCTGCACCACCAACGACTAATAGTCTATTTTCTTTTCCGCTTAAAAGATCTGCTAAGTGTTTTAAGCTTGTAGAGTGTATAGGAAAGGTTTCATTAGACCAGGTTCCAAAAGCATCGACTATTACATCAAAATCCTTTAAATCATCATAGGTTAAATCAAAAATGTCCTTTTTAATGACTTTATTTGCTTCTGTTTTATTTTCACCTCTAACTATTGCTGTTACATCAAGTCCTCTTTTTACTGCTTCTGCTGTTATAAGCTTTCCTGCTTTTCCATTAGCGGCTATTATTCCAATTTTCATAGGATTTCCTCCTTTTAGGCTCTTCTGCTTATTGAAATATGTTGTTTGTATCTTTATAATAATTGCTATAGTAGTATTTGTAAAGCAAGCACTTTTTTTATTGGAGGTAATTAAATGAAGAATATGCCAGATTGTCCAGTAGAAGTGACTTTAATATTAATTTCTAATAAATGGTCTGTTTTAATAATTAGGGATTTAATTGACGGAACTAAAAGGTTTGGAGAGTTGAAAAAATCCATAGGAACAATTTCTCAAAAGGTTTTAACTTAAAATTTAAAAAAAATGGAGGAAATGGGACTTTTAACAAGAAAAGACTACGCTGAAGTGCCTCCTAAAGTAGAATATACATTAACAGAAACAGGCTATAGTTTAAGCCTATTTTAGATCCTCTTCGTATTTGGGGAGAAAATTATAAAAATGAAACTACAGAAAAATAGCAGAGTAGAAAATAAATTCTATTCTGCTATTTTATTAATATACTTTTTCTAATGCCCTGTCTAAATATTTTAAGCATATTTTCAATTTCTCAGTTGCTACTGCTAAATTAATTCTTTCGTATCCACTTCCTTCTTCACCAAAAATATAGCCTTCGTCTGTAATAAAAAAGGCTTCCTTGTGCATAAAGTTTTCAAGTTGGTCTTTGTCCATATTAAGCGCTTTAAAATTAATCCATTGCAAATAGGTACCTTCCATATTGGTAACGGTTATTTTCGGATATTTTTCTTTAAAGAAATTTTCTACTAAATTTTTATTGGTAGATATTAAATCTAGTAGTTCTTCTAGCCAGTTCTCACATTTATTATAGGCTAGTTTACATCCCTCATAACCAAAGATATTTACCATTGTAGAGCCTGATTTACCCATTTCTTCTATAAATTTATTTCTCAAGTCTTCATTTTTAATTATTATATTTGAACAGGCAAGCCCTGCTAAATTAAAGGTTTTACTTGGTGCAGTACAGGTTATTGTTCTTTCTGCAATTTCATTTGATAATGTTTGAAAAACTGTATGTTTGTTTCCAGGTAGAATTAGGTCATGGTGTATTTCATCAGATATTACTATCATATTATTTTCTAATACGATTTTTTCTAATTTTTCCAGTTCTTCTCTCTTCCATACTCTACCAATAGGATTATGAGGAGAACAAAAGAGTATTACCTTATTTGATTCTTCCTTACATAATTTTTCTAAATTTTCAAAATCTATTTCATAATAACCATTTTTATTTAGTAATGGGTTTTTAATTAACTTTCTTTTAGATTTTTCTATAGAGCTATAAAAAGGATAATAGACAGGAGTCATAATAATTACCCCATCACCAATGTTGGTGTATGCCTTTACAGCGTTATAAAATGCTGTAACTACGCCAGGTGTTGTAACTATCCATTCCTTTTCTATATTAAAGTTATGCCTTCTTTTCATCCAAGATATTACTGCCTCATAATAGTCGTCGGTAGGTACTGTATAGCCGTAAACGGCTTCTAGTGCAAATTTAGACAAACCTTCTTTTATTTCAGGAGGATTATCCAGTTCCATATCTGCTACAGATAAGGGAACTATATCATTTGGAATATTAGGTGACCAGTTTAGCATTTGTTTCCATTTTGCAGAGCCCATGTTTCTTCTATTTGGACTTGTTGTAAAATCGTATTTCATAGACTATCTCCTTTCACTTATCCTATAAATAGATTATAGTACTAATTATAATTAAAAACTAATTTGTTTTATTAGCTTATATAAAAAAGAAAAGAAATAAATTATTATTTCTTTTCTATTAAATACTTCCAATATTTTTTTGGCATAAAGCTTACCTGTTGTTTTAAATTCTTACGCTCTTTTATACTAATGGCTTTAAAAAATATATTCCAAAGGTTTTGATATTTTATTTCATCTTTAGAATATTCAATGTTTAACTCTTCAACATCAAAAAATTCCAACTTGTTTTGTTCATAAATAGCTACATAATTTCTCTTTACATCATGAATTAAGAACTGTTGGTTTTGCAATCTGTTGACAAAGTGACTTATTAATAGTGGTAGTATATTGTTTTCTGGCTCAAAAGGTGCATACAAAAATCCATTTTGGATTTCTGAAAACCTTAGAAGTCCTTCAAATCTATGTTTTTCGAATAATACATTTCTTTCTATTTTATTAAATCTAAAAATATTATTATTGGGAAGACTTAAAACCCTGTTACCATATTTTCCTGCTAGGATAATAGTATTTAATATAGTCATTTCCTTTTCTACATTGTTAGAGAGAAACACGTTATAAATGGAGTTTATAAGAGCTTTATTAAAATTTGAGCTTAAATAGTTAATTATAATATTAGCCTTATCTTCTTCACTTTCAATATATTTATACTTAGAGAAAATATTCATTTGTATATTATTTTCTTGAATATTTTCTAAGTCCTTATAGTTTTTATAGCCATAGTATATGCAGGTTAGAAAACCTGTAAGGCTGTTATCGTATAAATATATCATCAGCTTATAAAACTCAATTGCTCTATATTACTTGTATCGGATATTGCTAACATTTCTTTAATTTTAAGGCTATTGTCCTTTCTTAAACCTCTATATTCTCCATTTACCGTTATAAAATATTTAGCCCTTTTTAATACTACACCTATTTTTTTTAAGTCATCATATTTTAATTTTCCTAATTTTCTGTAGGAGATTATTCTTTTAGCAGATGTTGGACCAAGTCCGGGTATACGCAGTAATTGGTAGTAGGAAGCCCTATTGATTTCCATTGGAAATAGATGTAGATTATTTAATGCCCAATTAGCCTTAGGGTCTAAATTCATATCAAAATTTGGATTATTTTTATTTAATATTTCATCGGACTTATAGTTATAAAATCTTAAAAGAAAATCAGCCTGATAAATCCTATGTTCCCTTCTTAAAGGTGGTTCGGTAATAGTTGATAGAAGTTTAGACGATGAAACGGGAACAAAGGCTGAATAATACACCCTTTTCATTTTCATAGTTCTATAAAGTTCTTCGGATTTTTTTATTATTTCATAATCTGTTTCCTTACTTGCACCTATAATCATTTGAGTAGTTTGTCCTGCATTAATAAAATTTGGAGCTTTTTTAAACTTTCTTTTATCAAATCTGTTTTCAAATATACTGTTTTTTATAATATTCATAGGAGTAAGTATTTTTTCATATTTTTTTTGGGGTGCATATATTTTAAGGCTTTTTTCTGAAGGAAGCTCTATATTTACACTAACCCTGTCTATATATTTTCCTAATTCCCTTATTAATTCTTCAGAAGAACCGGGAATTGCTTTCATATGTATATAACCGTTAAAATTTTCTTCTTCCCGTAATTTTCTTGCAATGGAAATTAGTAATTCCATAGTATAATCCGGACTTTTATAAACACCGGAACTTAAAAAAAGACCTTCAATATAATTTCTTTTATAGAAGTTAATTGTAAGTTCAACTATTTCATCAATGGAAAAAATCTCCCTAGGAATATCGTTACTTGCCCTATTAATACAATAATCACAATCATAGATACATTTATTTGTTAAGAGTATTTTTAAAAGAGAAATACATCTTCCATCTTCAGACCAGGAGTGACATATACCGGAAATATTAGCATTGCCTAGGCCATTTTTAGTATTCTTTCTATTACTGCCACTAGAAGAACAGGAAACATCGTATTTTGCAGCGTCTGTAAGTATTTGAATCTTTTTTGATAAATTGTCCATAAAATCACCTTTAAAGAATTTTATCATAAAAAAACCTGAAAAGCAAACATATGTTCGAGCATTAAGGTAGGAGGAACTAAAAAAATAGCCCTAGATTTATTCTAGGACTATTGAGATTATTTTTCTTTTAATTTTTCAGCCATTTCCTTAGCTAGTAGACGTAATTGTTCTTCTTCTTCTTTATGCATTGTTCCCCTGGCCTCTACAACTGTTTCCAGTACATCAAATTTTCCGGTTTCTGCAAAAGCCTTTAAATCTTTTACAGCTCCACCACTCCAACCGTAGGAGCCGAAAATTCCTAATACATGGTTTTTAATTTTATTATATTTTAAAACATTTAATAAATTATACATATTAGGATACACACTATTATCATAAGTAGCAGAACCTAGTATAAGACCTTTGTATTTCCATATTTCATTTAAAATATAGGAAGCATGAGTTTTAGAAACATCAAATACCTTTATGTTCTTTACTCCTTCTTTAGCAAGGAAAGTAGCTAAATGGTCAGCCATTCCTTCTGTATTACCATACATTGAGCCGTAAACTATTACAACACCGTCTTCTACTTCATAATTAGCCCATTTTTCGTAATCATCAATAATTGTTTGTGGATTTTCCCTCCAAACAAAACCATGTACCGGGCAAATTATATTTATGTCTAATTGTTTTACTTTTTCAATTGCCTTAACAGCCATCATTGAGTATTTACCAACAATATTAGAATAATATCTTCTTGTTTCAGATCTAAATATATTGTAATCTGCTTGATCATCAAATATAGCACCATCTACAGTACCAAAACCACCAAATATGTCCTGTGAGAATAATACTTTGTCATTTGGCTCGTAACTTACCATAGATTCAGGCCAATGAACCATTGGTGTCATTACAAATTGTAATTGTCTTTTTCCTAAGTCCAATACATCTCCATCTTTAACTTCTATGAATTTATCATCATCAGGAGTTAATTCTAAAAAGTCATAAAGCATGGATTTTGTTTTTTTATTTCCAACGAAAATTAGATCAGGAAATAGTTTTAAAATATCGGTTATACATCCTGAATGATCAGGTTCCATATGGTGAATAACTAAATAATCCAGTTTTCTTCCATCTAAAACCTCTAAAACCTTATTAACAAAACCATCAACCTTATTAATTCTAACAGTATCAAGTAAGGCGGTTTTTTCATCCCTTATTAAATATGCATTATAGGACACACCTTCAGGAAGTGGCCACATATTCTCAAACAAGGTTGTTTGTCTATCATTGGCACCAATGTAGTATAAATCGTCTAAAATTTTTGCATATAAGCAATTCATATAATACCTCCAAAATATTTTTAATAGTCATCTAAAAAATTATGATATTCTCCATTCTTAGAATAACCTAAAACTCGGTCTAATTCAACATTTTGAGCAGATCTAAAAATATTGATATCTACATTTGTAAAACCATTTTTTTCCATATCTTCAATTAGTTGTTTAATTTTTACCCTAGTAGAACCAATTTTTTTTGCTGCTACCATACAAGCACAATTTAATGGCATTAAGCCGGTGTAATTCATCCATCTAATAATATAGTTTTCCTTTATTAAGTACAAAGGTCTAATTATTTCCATATTTTCAAAGTTTTGGGCCTTAAGTTTAGGCATCATTGTCTTAAAATTACCGGCACATAAAATATTTAACAAATTAGTTTCAATAACATCATTAAAATGATGGCCTAAAGCTAACTTATTACATCCTAACTCTTGAGCTTTTGCATATAGAGAACCTCTTCTCATTCTTGCACACATATAACATGGATATTTGCCAGCAATTTTATCGGCTACTTCGAAAATATCGGCATCATAAATATTAACAGGAATATTTAAATACTTACAATTATTTTCCAGTAATTTCCTAATATCCTTATGATAACCTGGATCCATGGCTATAAATTCTACTTCAAAATTGTTTTTTCCATTCTTTTTAAGTTCTTGAAATAATTTTGCAAGTAATAAACTATCTTTTCCTCCGGAAATAGCAACGGCTATTTTATCGCCATCTTGTATTAAATCATATTCCTTAATAGCTTTGATGAATTTGGACCAAATGTTTTTTCTGTATCTTTTTATAATTGATTTTTCAATAGTTGGTAAATCTTTTAACTCTTCAGTAATGTTAAAGGCCTCACAACTATTGTTGGCTAAATTATTTGTCAAAACATACCTCTTAAATTAATAATTACTTTATTACATAACTATGTTGATTATATCATAGAGAATATTCAAATAATAGGACATAGGACCTATTTGAATAAATTTTAAAATAATAAAGAAATTGATAAATACACCTTAATTCATTTATGGAGACAAAGAATTAACAATCTAGAGCCTTAAACGTTGGTATTTAAACATTTGGCTTTAAAATGCCTTTTAAGGCCTTTTAAATTAACATTAATAGTAAACTATAGCTATGTAAAATGGGAATTTATTAGAATTTTATAAAAAATGTTTCACGTGAAACAATTTAAAAAACACTGAAGAATGTTTCACGTGAAACATTCTTAGAATTCTAATATAACCTTTAAATTAATAAATATGATAGAAATAAATATAAAAATCATTAAGAAGAAAAAACCTTGCTAATATCACTTAGGATATGAACAAGGTTTTATAAACAAGTTATGTTAAGTTATTTATGTTTAAGTTTATGATTTAGTAGTTTAGTAGAGATTAAGTAAGAGCCAATTAAAATAGAAAAGTAAGTAATTATTCCACCTAAAATATAAGAATAGTTAGGTAAATCTTTTAACGATAATAATATATTCTTAACTTGAAAATTACTTAAAAACAAATACAAAATAAAAACAAAGGCAAGCACTATATATAAGTTAATTACTTGTGTTTTATTGGAAAAGTTTCCAATTAATCCCAATGATAGTATGAGAATTCCAACAAATATACTAATTATATATGGATAGAAGTAAACTTTAAAAGAACCATTTACAATAATTGCTCCAACTATACCTATACCAAATAGTAGAGAGTAAATACCTAAGTATAGTAATGCTGTAAAATATCTACTAAGGACTATTTGCTTTATACTAAGTGGAAAGGTTAAAGTACGTAAGAAGCTTCCGGATTCTGTATTATTTTCAAAAAAAGCCATAGGTATATAGGAAATTAAACTAAGCATATATCCATTAATCAGTAAAGTAGCTAAAGGTTCTTGAAGAATAAATATTCCCAAGAATAAGCTAAAAGAAACAGAAATTAATATGGACTTATTTAATAGCTTTTTAAACACCGACAAATAATCATATATTATTAAACCTTTCATAAAACATTCCCCTTTCCAATTATTTTAATGATATCTTCAAAGCAGGTTTTCTCAATTTTTATATTTGGGAAATCTACAAGTAATTTTTCTTTTTTCTTTATAAGTAGTTGAAAACCAAATTCATTCTTTATATAGGCCAGACAATAAGGAAGATAGGTATTTAGTTCGTTAATATCGCAATAAATCATGCCATACTGGCTGTCGATATTATAGGTATATTCATCTAAAAAAATCTTTCCCTTGTGTAAAAAAATCAATTTATCGGCAACTTTGTCTAAATCTGAAGTAATATGAGAAGAAATTAAAACCGTATTACTATCATCTTGGACAAATTCCAATAGTAGATTTAAAATGTCATCTCTTACTAAAGGATCTAAACCGGAGGTTGCTTCATCAAGTAAAAGTATTTTTGGTCTTGTAGCTAAGGCTAAAGCGAAATTAACTTTTACTTTCATACCTTTGGAAAATGTACTAATAGCCTTGTCTTTAGGTAAATTTAAATAAGCTATTAAATATTCATAATAGTCCTTATCCCAATTATCATATAGGTTTTCATATATTTTTCCATACTGTTTACTTGTTAATCTTTCATTTAAATTAATACTATCGTATATAATATATATTGAATTATATAATTCATAATTTCTAGTTTTAATAATTTTTTCATCAATATAGACTTCGCCATTGTCGTAACTTATAAGCTGCATTATTATTTTTAATAATGTTGTTTTCCCAGCACCATTTTCTCCAACTAAACCTGTAATATATCCTTTTGGTATGTTAAAAGAAATAGAGTTTAAAGAGAAGTCTTCATAGTTCTTACTAATATTTTTTAATTGGATTGCATTATCCATTAATATTTTCTCCTTTATAAAATTCTTTAATAAGCTTAATTAAATATTCCTCTTCTATTTTATATTGTTTTGCAATTCTAACAATCTCGTCGACTTTATCTTCTAATTCCTTATATTGTTCATCTAGAATAAAAGATGTATTGCTTTTTTTGACAAAGGTTCCTTTACCTACTATTGTTTCAATATGACCATCTTCTAATAGTTCCTCATATGCTTTTTGTGTAGTTATTACACTAACCTGCAATATTTTAGCTAATTCACGCATTGAAGGTAATTTATCTCCTGGTTTTAATTTATTATTAAGTATTAAATTTTTTATTTGTGAGGAAATTTGTTCATATATAGGCTTAGGTGAATGTTTACTAATATGTATATTCATTTTATCTCCTAGGTAAATAATAAGTGTACTTAAGTGTATATGCTAGTATATACATTATAGCATATTTTAAATTTTGTCAATATTTTTATAGAAACTATTTATTGCTGGAAAATATAGACAATAAAAAATCCGAAGTAAAATAAAAATATTTCTATTTTACTTCGGATTTAATTATTATTTTAATATACATTAAATAACAGGTTACAATATGCCTAATTTATCTATTCAAAATCTATATATTCACCTAATAAATCTTTAATATATGGATTTTGTTGATTTTCTTTAATATTTTCAGGAGTATCGTATTGAACAATATCTCCTTCTTGTAATATCATAATTTTAGTTCCTAAGCTTAAAGCTTCTCTTATATCATGTGTAACAAATACAATAGTAATACCTGTTTCTTTATGAATTCTTTTTATTTCATCCTGTAGCTGTCTTCTAGTTATTTCATCAACAGCACCAAAGGGTTCATCCATTAGTAAAATTTCAGGATTTGCTGCTAAGGCCCTAGCAATTCCAACTCTTTGTTGTTGTCCTCCTGAAAGTTCATTAGGGTATCTAGAAAGCATTTCTTCTTCTAGTCCTACAATATCCATCCATTTTTTTACTGTTTTCTTAGTCCTTTCCTTATCTCTTTTATTTAATAAGTTAGGAACATAAGATATATTTTTTTCAACTGTCATATGTGGGAAAAGTGCAGAGCCTTGAATAGCGTAGCCAATATTTCTCCTTAACATTATCATATTTTCATTAGCAATATTTTTATTGTTTATGAAAATTTCACCGGAGTTTATAGGTATTAAACCATTTATCATTTTTAAAATAGTTGTTTTACCTGAGCCTGAACTACCTATTAAGGTTACAAATTCACCTTTTTCGATACAAAAGTTTAAATCCTGTATAAGTTTGTTTTCACCATAGAATTTATCTACATGTTTAAATTGAATATGGCAATTTTGTTCCATTATATTAACCTTCCTATTTTCTATTTAAGTAATCCTTTTTCTTCCAAAAATGTTTTAGCTACAACTTTTGGATCTTGACCTTCACCTTCAACAAGATAATTTAAATTTGCCATTTCAGCTTCACTTATTAAATTATCGGTTTTAGATATAATATCTTTAAGTTCAGGATATTTTTCTAAAATTTCATTTCTGACAACATTGCCACATACATACGAAGGATAGAAGTTTTTATCGTCTTCAAGAACTACTACATTAGCCTTACTTAGCTGTCCGTCTGTAGTGAATATATTCATTACATTAATTTCCTTTTGCTCCATAGCTTTGTGTTTTAATCCAATGTCAATATCAACTACCTTTTTAAAGTTAAATCCATATAGTTCACTTAAAGCATCAAATCCATCTTCTCTTTCGAAGAAGTCATACTCTGCTCCAAATATCAGATCTGGTGCATATTTTGCTAAATCGGAATAGGTTTTAATATTATGTTCTTCAGCAATATCTTTATCTACTACTAGTCCAAAGGTATTGTTAAATCCATAGATGCCTAACCATTGCATATTGAATTTATCATTATATTCCTTTTGCATTTCATTAAACATGCTTTCATCGTAAATTCCATCTTGTTTTAGTACAACATTCCATCCAGTTCCTGTATATTCCGGATATATATCAAATTCTCCGGTTTCCATAGCTGGTTGAATATTTGAAGTTCCACCTCCAACTCCATGGGTAATATCTACTTTTAAATTAGAGCCATCTTCAATTAAATATTTTAACATTTCGCCCATAATCTGTTGCTCGGTCATTGGTTTTGTAGCAACATGAATTTTATCTTTTTTCATAGGGAAAGCCACTAAAGCAACTAAGGTTATAGCACCTATAGCCAAAGCTGCCAAAATAGGTATAAGTTTTTTATTGCTTTTATTGCTACTTTTATTATTTACATATTTTTCTAATCTACCAAGTATAAAATCTAAAACAAAAGCCAATATGGCAATTAATAAACTTCCAGCTATAGTCATAGCTATATTATTTGTTGTTATACCCCTGTAAATAGCAACTCCCAATCCGCCTGCTCCAATGAAGGAAGCAATACCGGTTAAGGCTATGGTCATTATAACCATATTTCTTAGTCCTGACATTATAACAGGGAAGGCGAGAGGTAATTGTATTTTATAAAGTATTTGAAAGTCCGTACTTCCCATACCTCGTGCAGCTTCTATTATCTTATCATCTATATTGGTAATTCCCGTATGGGTACTTCTAACCATAGGCAGTAAGGCGTATACTATTAAAGCAATAATAGCGGTCTTGTTGCCTATTCCTGAAAAAGGAATCAATAATCCCAATAGGGATATTGACGGAATTGTGTAAATAATATTAATAAACATTAAAACAAATTCAGATGCTCCCTTGTATTCGCTAATTAAAATTCCTATTATTAGCCCAATAATACCGGCTATTAATATAGCAATAATAGAAATTGTTAAATGTTCTAATATTAATTCTATATAAAAATCTGAGCGAGTCATTAGAGACTCCCACACTTGAGAAATCAATACAACCTCCTTTTACATATATTATGTTATAATTAATGTATATTAATAATACATAT
>DUUN01000524.1 GCA_012841535.1 Gallicola sp.
AATTTATAAAAATAGTTATTATTATGTTAATATATATAATAGTATTTAATTAGAAGGGATTTAAATGAAGAGAGATTATTGGCCTACAAAGGATTGGAAAATTTCAAAAAATCAATTTACAGAAGAAGAAAAATTTAATTTAGAAAACATTATAAAAAAAGAATATAAAAATATAGCAGGAATAGTAGTTGTTAAAGATGGATATATAAAATATGAAAATTATTTTAACGGTCATAAAAAGGATGAAAAATATGCCATGGCTTCCGTTACTAAATCCGTATTGTCCTCTTTAATAGGAATAGCTATGAAAAACAAGAGTATTAAAACATTAGATGAGAAGGTTTTAAACTTTTTTCCGGAATATAAAACAAGTAATCCTGTAAAAAAGGATATTAGACTTATAGATTTACTAACCTGTGTTGCACCTTATCCTTTTGAATCTATAAACGAACCTATAGATAAACTTATTGATTCACCTAACTGGATGAAATATTCTTTAGATATACTAGCAGACGATAAAGGCCGTAGAACTTTTAAATATTCTACTATTGGCACCCATATAGTATCGGGGATTTTAACAAAGACCACCGGTTTAACAGCAAGGGAATATGCTAATAAAGAACTTTTTAATAAAATTGGTATGGATATTATTCCACCTTATAAAATGAAGGACTATACCCCTAACTTCATATTTGGTAGACATACAAGAGGATGCTGGTTAAATGACCCTCAGTATTATACTATTGGAGGTTATGGCTTAAATTTAACCCCTAGGGAAATGGCAAAATTTGGCTTTCTTTATTTAAATAAGGGGATTTGGAATGGAATAAAAGTTTTACCTGACAATTGGGTAGAAGAATCAACGACAAAAGCAAAATACGATTATGGATACTTATGGTGGCTTTTCCAATATGAAGGCATGAATTCATATTGTGCCATGGGCACAGGAGGCCGTTGTATTTGTGTTGTTCCGGAAATGGATACCCTTGTGGCCATAGTTTCAGATTATATTCCAAAAGCTAGAAATAGATGGATTTTTATAAAAAAGCATATTTTACCTATTTTAAAATAAGGAATGAATTTTCATTCCTTATTTTTTAAAGCATTTCTATATTATTTATAATACTGGACAAAATAAAAATACCTTGAAGATTTAAAAATAAATTCTTTCAAGGTATTTTTTATTAGAAGGTAGATTTTTTATTCTACTAAAATTATATATAGTTATTAATATATCTCTTACTAATTATTAATGATTTTTTACGATTTTCAAGACTATCTTCAAAATTCCTATCCTCTATTTCAATACATGCATAGCCATCAAAACCTATATCTAATACAGTAGAAATAAATTTACTCCAATCTATATCTCCATGTCCCGGTATTTTTGGAATTGAATATGAATTAGGCGGAGCAAAAAAACCATATTCATCCAGTTTATCCTTATCTATTGTGATATCTTTAAAATGTAAGTGATATAGTCTATCTTTAAATTGAATCATTGGTTTTAAATAATCCATTCCTTGTATTACTAAGTGTGATGGATCATAATTTAAACCAATATTTTTATTATTCAGTTTATCAAAAATTAATTTTATATTATGCGGAGAAGAGGCTAGATTTTTACCAGCTGGCCACTCATCATAGGTAAAAAACATAGGACAATTCTCTATTCCAATTATTATATCTTTAGATTCTGCAAAATCAAGTATTGGATCCCAGACATCATTTAAGATATTTAAATTATCATCTAAATTCTTATCTTGTATTCTACCAATAAAAGTATTTACTATTTTTACACCTAATTTACCGGCTGCTTCTATTACTTTCAATAAATGATTATTATATTTGTCCCTATTTTCTAAATTACCATCTAAATTATTAGGATAATAAGCTAGGGCTGATATTTCGACACTTTTCTTCCTACAGTAGTTTTTTATTTCATCTACTTTGTTTTCGTCTAAATCATCTACATCAATATGTGTTACTCCTGCATACCTTCTTTCTGCTTTACCAACAGGCCAGCATGCAATCTCAACAGCTTCAAATCCTTGTTCTGAAGCAAAATCTATCACTTCTTCAAATGATAAATCTGGAAAAATTGAACTAATAAATCCTATTTTCATAAATTATTCCTCTTTACTTTCTAAATATTTTTGAAATAGTACTGCTCCTACAATAATAGCGCCTTTTATAGCACCTACTAGGAAAGAGTTTACTCCTTGCAAATTCAACATATTATTAATTATTCCCAATGTCATACAACCGAAAAATGTACCAATTATCTTTCCATGACCACCTGACATACTAGTACCACCTATTACTACAGCTGCTATAGCATCCATTTCATAAGATAAGCCTGAAGAAGCTGAATTCATACTTCCTAGTCTAGAAGCTTCAATTATTGAAGCAAATGCTACAAGTATACCTGATAAAACATAAGTAATAATTATTATCTTTTTAGTATTTACTCCAGATAATTTAGTAGCTTGCTCATTACTACCTACACCATAGATATATCTTCCTAAAGAAGTACTCCTCATTATAAAGGCCACAATTATTGTAAAAATTATCCAATATATTATAGGTAAAGGAATTATTCCAAATAATTTACTATTTGAAATTGCTAGAAACCCATCTAATTTTGGTGCAGATGCTAGTATTCCACCACCATGGTAAAAATATTGTGTTAATGACCTATAGACATTTGTAGCGCCAAGTGTAACTATAAATGCTGGTATTTTAAATTTTGCTACTAAAAATCCGGACACAAATCCTGTAAAAAGTCCTAATGCAATTGAAACTAATAAAGAAATTATTATACTATTGGTTCTATTAAAAACACTTATACCTATTAGTCCTGTTAATGCTAGTTGTGACCCTACTGATAAATCTATTCCACCGGTAATAATAATCATAGTCATACCCAAAGCAACTATTCCAATTACTGCATTATTTAACATTACATTAGAAATATTTCTATAGTTTAAAAAAGTTGCTCCTTCCGTAATTAATGCTATTACTACTATAATTACAAAAGCAATAATAGGGCTATATTCCCTTAAATAATAATGCAATTTTTTATCCTTCATTTACTCCTCCTGTTGCAATGGTCATTATATGTTCTTCTGAAAAATCCTCTCTATTTAATTCGGCTTTTATTTCGCCATGAAACATAACATACGCCCTGTCACTTATCATCATAATTTCAGTTGCCTCACTAGATAGAACAAAAAAACTAATCCCTTCTTCTGTTAAATCCATAATATGATTATATATTTCAAATTTAGAACCTATGTCTACCCCTTGAGTAGGGTTATCTAAAATGACAATTTTAGGTTCTACACTAAGTGCTCTTGCTATTATTACTTTTTGTTGATTCCCACCGGAAAGGCTGAGTATTAAATCTTCAAAATTTTTCAGTTTTATATTTAATTTATCTCTAAATATCTCATTATTTTTTTTAACTTCTTTCTTATTAATAATTTTTAAACCTTTAAAGTTCGATATATTTAAATTATCTGAAATAGATAGATCTTTTATAATTCCATTCATCTTCCTATTTCTAGGTACATAAGCTATTCTATTTTTAATAGAGTGTACTGTTGATTTACAAGTATATTCCTTTCCTTCTAAAAAAACCTGTCCCTCATATTTTGATTTATTACCATATATTGTTTCAAACAATTCACTTCTTCCATCACCTAAGAGGCCTGTTACTCCAACGATTTCCCCTTCTCTAATGTTTATATCTATATCTTTAAATTCTCTATGCCTACTTAGACCTTTTGTAGACAAAATTACTTTTCCTAAATTTCTACGTCTGTATATCTCAGTATTATCTAAATCCTTACCAATCATATGTCTAGCTAAATCATGCTCTTTCAACTCTTTATTTATTTGACCATTTGCTACAACATTCCCATCTCGTAGGACTGTATAAGAATCACACAGGTCTAAAACTTCATTTAATTTATGTGAAATAAAAATTATTGAAATACCTTTTTTCTTTAAATTATTTAAAACTTTAAATAACTCTTCAATTTCATTAT
The DNA here is from genome assembly GCA_012841535.1 of Gallicola sp. Classification (GTDB taxonomy): domain Bacteria; phylum Bacillota; class Clostridia; order Tissierellales; family Peptoniphilaceae; genus Miniphocaeibacter. Next base: position 4,053 of record DUUN01000524.1, read on the forward strand.
CTGTTAATGATGAAGTAGGCTCATCCATAATTAATACTTTTGAATTTTTCATAATTCCTTTAGATATTTCAATAACTTGTTGATAAGAAGCATCAAGACTATTTACTTTTACACTCGGATCAATATTTACATCTAATTGATTAAGAATTTTTACTGCTTCTTCATTCATTTTTTTGTTTTTTAATAAAAATTTATTCTTAATTTCCTGACCAAAAAACAAATTTTCTGCTACAGTTAAATCTGGTAGAAGTGCTAACTCTTGATGTATAAAAGAAATTTTTCTTCGAAGTTCTAGCATTCCCTGCATATTATGTTCTATTTTCTTTCTATCAAAGATTATTTCTCCTAAGTCATAGTCTATTACACCACCTAAAATATTCATTAATGTGGTTTTTCCAGTTCCATTTTCACCTAATAAAGCATGTATTTCTCCTTTTTTTAATTTGAAATCTACATTTTTTAAAACTTTATTACTAGAAAAAGACTTTTCTATTCCTAACATTTCTATTATAAATTCACTCATATTTTCTTCCTTTCTATAAAAAAGAGCCTTTGCAGGCTCTTATCTTTAGTAAGGTGAATCATTATCCACATAATCTGCAGCATTATCATGGTTTATAATTTCCGGATCTATAAAATAATCTTTTTCAACATCTTTACCATCTTTTATTTCTACAGCTACTTCGATAGCATCATTTATCATCTTTGGACTATATGTTGCTGAGAATAAATTTATTGAACTTTCTGATTTGATTTTATCGATATATGCCTGACTTCCACCACATCCTGACATATATTTAATATCAGTTCTCCCAGCATCTTTTATTGCTTGTAAAAATCCTAAGGATGACTCATCATCTATTGAAAATATTGCATCTATTTCCTTATTTGATACTAATAAATCTGAACCTGATTTTAATCCTTCCTCTTGGGTAAAGTTTGCTGTTTGAAATTCCACTAATTCAATATCAGGATATTTCTCTGACATTACTTTTTTAAAATTATCTACTCTTTCTGTACTTACAGAACCTGCACTTGGAACATTATGTACTGCTATTGTTCCTTTTCCTTCTAGTTTTTCTCCAAGATACTCAGCAACGGTACTTCCAACTTTAGGATTATTTCCTGTAACATAAGAATCATAGTCTACATCAACTATCCTATCGAATAACACTAATTTTATTCCGGCATCAACTATTTTTTTTGCATAAGTAGATACCTCATCTGTTTGCGGTTCTAAAACTATAACTGAACATCCTAAGGCAATTAAATCATCTATATGACTTGCTTGTTCACTTACATTACTGGATGTTAATATTTTATAGTCAATACCTAACTCTTTAACTTTATTTTCAGCATTATATGATAATGCAGCTAACCACCCATGATCAGCAGCTAATATAGAAATTCCTACCATCTCACTTTTATTAGTTTCTCCACTAGCCACATCAGATTTAGAATTTTCTTTCGAGTTACAAGATGCTAATATAAGCATAACTCCAACAAGTAATAATGATATTTTTCTTATATGCTTTTTCATATTATCTCCTTAATCTATTTTTATCCTCATATTTTTTTCATTACTTTCTAAACAAGCATCAACTACTTTCATAATATGATATCCATCTTCAAATGTTGCATATGGTTTTGGTCCATAAAAATCATCATTTTTTATCGATTTATAAAAAATCCTTATGCCATTAGTTAAGGCATCTTGCCAACCGACTGGATGACCTTTTGGTAAAGTTGCAAATTCTTCAACATCTCTTGATACATATTTTACATCGGCATATATTTCCTCATTACCTACATCTCTATGTCCTATCCATAATCTATCTGATTGTTCTTGTTGCCATTCTAAAGCATTTTTCTCCCCAGATACATTAATTTTTAGTCCATTTTTCTTTCCTGCACTTACTTGAGAAATAGTAAAAGAACCAATTATGCCACCTTCAAATTCAGCTTGTATAACCCCACCATCTTCATTTTCAACTTTAATCTCTTCAAATTCGTCTTCAATTGATGTTTTTTGTGTAAAAGTTCCTACACCTTCATATTTTTTTCTTGTATCATAAGCTTTAAACAGTTTTGCGTTTACAGATATTATTCTTCGTGATAATACGTACTCCATTAGGTCAAAACAATGTGAACCTATATCAGCTAAAGCACGTGATTTACCACCTTTGTCCTTATCCATTCTCCAATCATAGTCAGTATTATACATTAGCCAATCCTGTAAATATTCACCTTGAACAAATAAAACCCTTCCAAAATCGCTTTCCCCAATTAAATGTTTCATTTGTTGAACAAGTAAATTATTTCTATAGTTAAAGTTAACAGCATTAGCTAAACGCTTTCCTTGTAAAGAATCTACTAGTTCTTCTGCTTCTCCAACTTCTTTGACTAAGGGTTTTTCACTGTAAATGTGAATATTATTTTCTATTGCTTTTTTATTAACTATGTAATGAAGATAGGTTGGTGTACAATTATGAACTACATCTAATTTTTCTTTTTCAAACATCTCATTAAAATCAGTATAGAATCTTTCACATAACCCCTCACTTTTTAATTTTTTAAGATATTCTACATTTGTATCTGTAATTGCAACTATTCTCGTACCTGGTATACGCCTAATAGATTCGATATGCTGCATACCTATAAAACCTGCTCCAACAACGCCTATTTTTAACATTATAACCTCCCTTCAATCTCTATGTTTTACAATTTAATTCTACCATTGCACCAAAACAATGTCAATTATTTTCGTAAATTTAAAATTATTTTCTGTAAATTTTACATACTTTTCCTTTTAATGTAAAATATATAGTATAATACTTTATATATTTCAATATAAATAATTGTAAATACAACAAATCTATTTGTTTTTATAAGGAAGGTTAAAATGAAAAATATTACAATTAAAGATATAGCTAGAGAAGCAAATGTTTCTATTGCTACTGTTTCTAGAGTTTTAAACAATACGGGACAAGTAAAAACTAAAACTAAAAACTCTGTACTAGAAGCAGCAGAAAAATTAGGATATAATCAAAAAAATATTAAAAACGCAATAGAACAATCATCTAATACTATTTTGATGCTAATTCCAGACTTTGTTAATCCTTTTACAAGTACAATTATTGAAGGTGTTCTAGACTCTATGAATCTACATGAATATAAAGTATTATTTGTAAGTACCAAAAATTTCAATGACACTTTTGATGATTACTATAACTTTTGTCATAATCTATCTCTTGCAGGCATTATTTCTTTAGCATCTGTTCCTAATCCAGAAATAATAGAAGGTCTTAGCAGAAGTTATCCAATGGTAATGTGTTCAGAATATCCTGAAAATAGTTCTCTATCCTTTGTAAGTATAGATGATAAAAAAGCAGCTCGTATAGCTACTGAATATTTAATTTCTTTAGGTAGAGAAAAAATAGCATTAGTTAACGGTTCTACTAAAACCAAGTATGCAAGACATCGTCAAAAAGGCTTCTTAAATACAATGAAGGAACATAATTTAAAAGTTCTAAACTCTTGGATTTTAAATATTTCACAAATAGACTACTCTTTAGCCTTTACTAATATACAGAGTATGTTAAAAAATAATAAACAAAGACCAAACGCAATTTTTGCAGTAAGTGATATATACGCTGTTGCAGCCGTAAATGCTGCTAAAAGCTTAGGTATTAAAGTCCCTGAGGAAATATCAGTTGTCGGATTTGATAATGAGTCAGTTTCAATTATGTCTGCTCCTTCTATTACGACTATTATGCAACCTTCCTGACCGGCTTTTTGCTCACTCCGTACCAACAATGGGTTTCGGGAGAACTGCGCCAATCGCTGGA